>NZ_JQAJ01000002.1:0-27756 GCF_000742475.1 Candidatus Hepatobacter penaei
GCCGCTCTACCAGCTGAGCTAAGCGCCCTTTTAAAGTTCTGCGACCAGGGTATCTTTTTTTCACCCAACATCAACGCTCCTTGCGTGTGCTTGGCTGAAAGCACGTAGGGATGATCCACGGGCAGGCTCCCTTTTCTTGACTTTTTTTTGCTAAAAAGGCATATAGTTGCCACAAAAGTGATGCTAATATATTGATTATATGAAGTTTTTGATGCGTTTTATGTTATTTCTTTGTGCTGGTGTGGCGTCTTGGGCGGGCCCGCTCATGGCCCCTGTTGATCACAGCACGCGAGTGAAAGCCTTAAAGGGCGTATCAAAGTTTGAGACACCAGATCGTCAATATTATTCTTTTTGTTATGATCCGGACAGCACAGATGGTGCGTTCTTCCTTAACGTTGATGGTAAAAAGTTGGGCCCAAAGGATCACCCTTTATGTAAGGATTTGCAAGATCGGCAAGATAGCCTCACCATCGATGATGTTTTTCAGGCCCTGAATAGCCTGCCTCCTGGGAATAGGGGCTCATGCTATTTGCTGCGTACACGCTATGATCACACGGCCCCTCTTTCCTCCCGCTTCGTAGAACGAGTTTTGCTCACGGGGCATAATGAAAAAGGTTCCCCCCTCTTTTACCATCACGCGCTCAGCGCCATCTCCATGCCCCGTCTTAAAGAGCTCCTTCCAGGTCCGTGTCCGATTGTTGATCTCCCTGCTGCGTTTAAAGAGGTTGAGGTGAGCACATACCAAACTTTTTTATCGACCCAAGATTCCTACATTCTGAGCTTTCGTTCCGGTGTACCGCGTCTCATGTGTCGCGGCCTTGACGAAAAGGGGTGGTATGCTATTCAACATGATGCTCATCATGATACATACGTGCTCAAAGATTTTGGCGCTTGCCTCGGTGCGGGGTGTTTTGCGCCCGCAAACAATCCCCTTAAGATTATGGACGTTAAGCCCTTTGGCATCCAAGGGATATCTTGGTTTAAGGACCTTGAGCATAAGGGCGCGAGGGGTAAAAACCCTCAAGGTCAGGACGTGGCCCCTTGTGACGAGGGCAAGGCCTGTGATGCTGTGCCCGGAGCGCGTTCACACATTGCCGATGTGCGGCCTGAGATTGCTGATTTTGGAACATGGCTCAACACTGTCACCCGTGCCGTCAAGGTGATCCTATCACGAGCATGGATCTTGCCTGAGGCGGCAGAGGGGCGTTTGGCGGCGTCTTTGCAACAACGTCTTGAAAATGCAACGCAGGCTGAGAAAGAGACGCATCAAGATACCTTGACGGCTTTGGGGAGAGCTGTCCCTGCCCTTGCCCCTGTGGTCATGCTTTTACAAGAGGAAGGGGAAGACCCCAGCCCCCTCACGATCCCTTATATGCCGGCAGAAATGTGGCGAAAGATTTTTGACTTTCTTGGCCCCCAAGATCAGGCCCACACCATCGTGGCCTACCCCCCTTTGTTCCAGCACTTGGCATTCTTGACTTCTGTTTTTCCCGAACTGCGCACACACTTGCCGCACAGGATCCCGCTGGCGCTGGGGGGAGACAAGGTGGTGACGCATATAGGTGCGAATTATGTCGATATACTCGATGCAAGCCCATGGAACCTCCATCGTATCAGAACATTAAAGAACAATAAGTCTTTGGAAACGCTCAGCCTACCTTATGACCCCCTTGCCCTGCCGAGCCTCATGCTTGACAGGCTCCATTCGCATCCCCTCCCCCCTGTGAAGATTGCCGCTAAGATCACGTTTGAGGCAAAGCGGCGGACAGGTGAACACGAGGGGGACCCCACCACGGTTATGGATGCCTTCCTCACACTCACTCACACGCAAAGCGGTGCGGATACTAAGATTGGCCCACTCACGCTGATCGAGCCGCGTTTGCTGAAAAGCCTTCTGCCCGATGTGTGGATAAGCACCCCGATTATCAGGAGCTGGCTGGCACTGTGCTTCCCTATCTTGCGCTTATTGAGCTTGAAAAAGAGGCCAAAAAAGCCTGGGCAACCTCTTTTCATAGTCAAGAGCCGAGAGGCTAAGCCCCCGGCCCTTGATGTGAGGCGAGTGACACCCCCGAACCTGTGGATTACAAATCAGCTGTCTTTTCATCAAAGAAAAGTAGTGCTCGTCGGTATTTTTCATAAATTGCCAGTTATGGGGGGAAAATGAGCAAGCATAATAGCGCCAGTAGGTTAAGTGAGCGCAAAATCAATATTGTTAAAGACTGTGCTCCTGCACTTAAAGGGCATGGGCTTTCTATTACGTCACACATGTACGATCTGATGTTTCAGCATCATCCAGAGGTGTTCTCCTTATTTAACCCAGTTAATAATAAAACGGGTGAGCAACCAAAATCTCTTGCACGTGCAATGTTAGCATACGCTGAGCATATCGATGATTTGGCTGCTCTGGGGCCGAGAATCAACCAGATTGCCCACAAACATGTCTCTTTAGACATCAAGGCTGAACACTATGATGTGGTGGGGGCCAATCTACTCAAGGCCATAGATGATGTTTTGAATCCGGGGCAAGAGTGCCTGGATGCCTGGCAAGAGGCCTACGCTTTTCTGGCACAGATTTTTGTGCAAAGTGAGGCTGACATCTATCGCTCTGTTAAAAACATTCCAGGAGGGTGGGAAGGATTTCGTCCGTTCGTGATTGATAAGAAAGAGAAAAGCGGGAACACGATGTCTCTTTATTTAAAGCCCAAAGATGGTAACGCACTGCCAGCGTTTTGTCCTGGACAGTATGTGGCCATTAAAGTGCCCTCCAATGATCCGAAACGTTCTTTTGAATTGAGGAATTTCAGCCTATCTGGTCGATCACAACAAGATCACTATCGCCTGACTGTAAAAGATCGGGTCAGTCATGATCCAGGGATTCCCGATGGCCTTGTGTCACAAATGGCACACACAATTGAGGTGGGGGAAGTGGTGGAGTTGAGCCCACCGGTGGGTGATTTTGTTTTAAAAACAGATACGCAGGAACCGACCATTCTCTTAAGTGCGGGTGTGGGGCTGACGCCCATGCTAAGTATGGTGAGTGACATTGCTGCGCACTATCCTCACATGGAAACTTTTTACATTCACACAACTCAAAACACACAAAGTCACGCATTCAAGGAATATATAGAAGATCTAGCACAAAACCACGAACACATCCGCCAGTTTGTATGCTATACAGAGCCACGAGAAGGTGATACGTGCGATCATAAAGGACAGCTCACAGAAGATATCCTCAAATCTGTGTTATCCTCAAATAAAGAGTGACATTTCTACATTTGTGGCCCGAGCAGTTTTCTTGAGAGAATGGTACACATTCTTCACACATGGGGAACACCTAAAGATCACATACACTACGAATTCTTCTCTCCAGAAAAAGAAATGAGTGTCTCATTTTCTGAGTAGAACAGAGGTGAAATGTGCCTGCGGCAGCCCGGTCATATTTTGGTTAATATGTATATAAAAAATGACATAAATTGATCTTTTATCGCTTTTAGCAACGATGGTCTGCCTGCAGAAACATTTTTATTGATTTTTACCTATAAAAGACATACCTTGCTTTGTTTCTGAAAAAAAGGAGAGAGAGCATGAACAAGGCATTGTGGGGGCTACTCATCGCGTGGGCATTTGTGGGAGGCAATCGTGTATTAAGCGCCTCCTCATGGGTGGTGGTCGGCTCTTTTTTAGGTGATGAAGGCAAAGGAGCTGTTTGTGATTTCTTGGCTCAAGAGGTTGACTATGTGGTGCGTTTTAATGGGGGTAATAATGCGGGGCACACCTTGATGCAGCACGACAAAACCTATAACCTGCATATGCTGCCTTCAGGCGTGATCAATCCTTTGGTGGTGAATGTGATTGGGGCCGGGTGTGTGGTCAATGTAGCAGCTCTTGGAGAAGAAATTGCGGTGGTGGAGGCACAGCTGGGCCGCCCCATCTTGCCCCATCAGCTTGTGATTGACATGCGGGCTGGTTAATTTGTTCTTTTCACCTTGAACTTGACAGAGCCCAAGAAGAGAGCGCCAAGAAAGACAGCATTGGCACAACCCGTAAGGGCATTGGCCCTGGTTATGTAGACCTCTCTTCCAGGCTGGGGTTGCGTTGTGGCGACCTCTTAGAAGATCAAGGCACACTCACAAACAAAGTGCGTAAAGTGGTGGCGTGGCACAATGTGTGGCGCAAACACTATGGATTAACGCCCCTGTCTGTGGCAGGTGTGATGCAGGAACTTAACACATTACGCCCACTGGTGGCTCGCTATGGGCAAGATGGGGTTTCACAGCACTTAACCACCGCATGTGCCTAAGGAAAAAAGGTGTTATTAGAAGGAGCACAAGGGGTGCTGCTTGATCTCACATGGGGACACCCCCCGTTTGTGACATCGTGTTCTACAGGCGTGGCCGCGGCCTCTCTGGGCACAGGGGTGCCACCTCATGCTTTGCGCCATGTCTGGGCGGTGGCCAAAGCCTATGCCACGCGCGTGGGGGAAGGTCCTTTTTTGACAGAAATGCTTGAGGAAGATGGCCGCACAACCAAGCTCCATCAGCTTATACGCGAAAAAGGAGGTGAATATGGCGCCACCACAGGTCGCCCACGACGTATTGGTTATCTTGATCTTGTGGCCATCAAAGAAGCGGTTCAGCGCCTACGGCGTTAATGGCCTTGTGCTCACAAAAATAGGTGTATTCGATGGTGTGGATAAGATTCCTGTGTGTGTGGGGTATCGCGACCCTGACACCCATCGCATGGTGACCTATATCCCTGCATCTTTAGCCGCCTACAAACGCCTTCAGCCTATTTACAAAAACCTTGATGGATGGCCCGCGCCCACCCGCAACCTTCAGTCATTTGAGGCCCTTCCGCCCGAAGCTCAAGCGTTTGTGAAATTTATTGAGGATTTTTGTGGCCAAAAGGTGCGCATGATCAAAACGGGCCCCACCCGTGAAGCCTGCATCATGATCACCCATCCTTGGCAACACGAGAAAGGGAAGGAGATGCGCGCATAGGAAAGGCACACAGCTTTCGCCGCAATGACATATATCAACGGCACCTCGTAAAAATCAGAGCAGCCCATAACCAACCACCCTGAGTGCATGAGCAATGGAGTCTTGACACAAGCCTATCCTCTACGCCATGTTCACGCTATATAAGCTTCTGATCGCCACACTATGATGACAGAAACGAACCCCACCCATAAGGTTGTCCCTATGGTGAGCGCTTTATGGCGATTGTGGTTTTTATGGTCCTAACGTTGAGGCATGATGCAAGAACTTGAGGCGATCTTATCTTCTGCTGTCACCGTGCTTTCTGACAAAACCCGCACACGCAGCGCGCGCTATGAACGCACCTGCCACCTGCTTGCCCGCGTGAGCGACCTTCTTGTGTCCACCTGGCCAAAGGATGAACATGCAGATCTTGAGGAAAAAGAGTTTCTTTTCGAGTGCCTCATGCACCGGTTTGACGCCCTGACCCCCCATAAAGAGCACGTGCACACACTCTATGCCATGATGGCCTGCCACCCTGACGTTGCTTTTGCACAAATGCTTCAGATGCGCCAAAGTTTTGCACGCACGCTGTCCACCCACACTTTCTGCCCTATGCCTATGTGTATGTCTTATGCGCTGACATGGGTGTATAGCCAAGCCTTCCCTACGTGGTTGGGAGATGACACGCCGGATCTGGCGCCCACCATGGCCCGTATTGATGGAAATCTTACCTCTGTGCTGAGCCTGCAGCGCACGCTTGCCGAAAAGCTGAGGATATAAGCTAAACGTAACCCAATATACACGCCCGAAACATAGATGATTAAGGATTCGTAAATGATTTGGTCGGATAATGGAAAAGGTAGCTTTGACGAAGCATCAGTGAAGGGGGACGCATGTCAGACAGAGAAAACGAAACATCCTTTGAAGGGCAAAACCAAAAGACGTTTGGTGAAGCCCACCACAAAGACACACAAAACAAATTTCAATGGAAAGGGAAAGAATTACCCTTAGAGGCCTTGCTGGCCAGCCATAGAAAAAATATGGACGCGGTGCGGCAAGCCCAGCAAGCTGCCTCAGATCTGGTACGTGATGTGGCCCAGCTCAACGGTCAATATGCACGACATTCTTTTGACGATATTTGCCGTCAAACACGCACGTTTTTCACCGAAGCCAGCATGCCCAAGAATATGAACCCTGAACCCATGGTCAGCGCCATCAAATCCTCTTTTGAGCGCTCTATGTCTCACTATAAGCAAGTCACAGAGCTTTTTTCTCAATCCACATCCAAAATCTTTAACAGCTATAAGAAGAGGTTTGATGAGGGCTTGCAAGAAGCACAAGATTTGTCAAAACACAAAGAAAACTAAGGGAAAATCACACTCTCTTCATGCGTGCCTCTTGAGCTATGAGGGGCACGAGAAGGGGGGAAGGCTTTGAAGTCTCTTACAACCGGCAAAGGGACGTAAAAAGGTGGCCACTAAAGGCGACCAAAGGTTCGATCAAGGGCTCGGCCCAAGATGTCTTAAGCCAGACAGCCCCATCAAAAGAATGAAACAAGAGATCCCCCAAACACCCCTCATAAACACGCCGTCCACAAACAAAACGCTCTTTTATTAGACAAACACGAAGGATGCTTAAGACAACACGGTCTGCAATAACAGAGATAAGCGAGCGCCCACAGCCAGACATGCCCTCCATGCCCAAGGTGTAAACACCCCTTTAGCCGTCTGTTTGTCTGCCTACTAGAAGCTGACTTTCACGCCCACAACGCCTGTAAGGGCACGCTGGTCCCTAATGACATTGCCCTTTGTGAAGTCTTTCATCTGCTGGACAAACAAACTCATCTCATAAAGCGCTGAAGGGTTTTTGGTGAGGTGATAGAACCCTTCAATATAAATCTGCACACCGGGTTGAACCGCATAAGTTAAAGACGCGTTACCAATGTTCGTCACAGCCTTGCTTGTCTTACCATCCACGGCAAAACCTGTCTTGGCCTCACTGCGATAATACCCTAAGGCCAGTTTTGTGTCCCAGAAAAAGAAGGCGATGGCTACGTCAAAAAACCGAGGCGCACTGGCATGAGCCCCCACATATTCAGAGGGCGCCACACCCGGTGCGGCCACCAGGTAATTCCCTTTCATTTGTGCGGTTTGCCCCATCCATCCATATTCAGCGCCCAAGGCAACTTTATCAAAGGTGATGTCTCCACCCACCGTCACGCCATTAGTTTGGTGGAAATAAATGTCTTCACCATTGGGCCCTGTTTGCGCTGTGCGCGGTGACCCCGTCACCCCTGTGACAGAAAGACTCAATTTGGCATCTGAAGTGACAAACTCTACAAAGTTCACACCAAACCCCCAGAACTGCTTGTTATAATAAATATCTGTATCAGAGATGGGCCCTAAATCAACACGGTTTTTCCGCCCAATCTTAGACGTATCCGGTGTATAGCTGACACCCAATTGAAAGCCCCAAAAGCGCGGCGTCATAAGGGTAAATTTAGTGGCATCATCCGAGTCACCCACAAGCTCAACCTTGGCATAACAGCCTGTGGTGATCCCCACATACCCGCGGTGAGCACTGGAGCCAAACCCCCCGGTCCCCCCAAGAAGCGACGCACCACCAAAGGACATAAGGTCTTCCACGCCGGCATAGTTCCCTAAGTTCAGCGTCGCATATTTAGAATAAAGAGAAATATAGGCCTGAGGCACGATGTAGTGCGTTTTGGCAAAGCGATCGCCCGAAAGCATCATGGTGGCCATCCACTGGTGAAAGGTGGCAAAATCCATCTGCCCATCCACCTGAAACGCAATTTTGGTGTTATCGGTGGTAAAAGAAGGGCCCCCTGTCTCGTAGGAGGAGGGATCAGAGCTCAATGCGTCTGTATTTGCATCTTTTTTGACTTTTTCAATCTCACGGTTGCTCTGGCTGCCGCTAAACATGTTAAAAACCGCCGAGCCTGTAATACCAATTTGCGGCATAGACAATGTTGAACCCTCGGCACCCAAAGCAAAACTCGGCAACCATAAAACCCCCGATACCAAAGATATGGTTTTCAAGAAAGAACGCTGTGTTGACCTCACTGTGGTAACCCCCTAACATCAAAGAAAAATGTTTTTGGAAAAAGTAAACAATTTCTTAAAGAAGCGCCATAAAAAAAAGAATTTTTTTAGATAAAACGTGCGACGTCAACCATCCATGGGCCTTCCTTTTCGAATAATACACGCGTCTTTCTTTGTATTGGTGGGAAAAAATTATGTCCTTAACTGTCTATCTTGTGGATGTCTCCCACTTTATCTTCAGAGCCTACCATGCGTTGCCCCCTCTTGAGCGCCCCGATGGCACCCCCGTGGGCGCTGTGTATGGGTTTTTATCCATGGTGCTTAAATTGATAGATAGCCACAAGATAGATGCGCTCGGCATGGTTTTTGACAGCAAAGCGCCCACCTTCCGCCATCATATTGACCCTGCCTATAAAGCCAACAGACCCCCACCCCCACCTGATTTGGCCGTGCAATTTTCGCTGGTGCATGAAGCCTGTGAAGCCTTTGGCTTTGTGTGCCTTCAATGTGATGGCTTTGAAGCCGACGATATCATGGCCACCTATGCCACACAAAATGCGGCACAAGAATCTCACACCGTGCTGGTGTCGAGTGATAAAGACCTGATGCAGCTGATTAACCCGCATATTCGCATGTTTGATGCCATCAAAAACACCTTTATAGAAGCCGACGCTGTCAGAAAAAAGCTAGGCGTGGATCCGGGTCAAGTGATTGATTTTCAAGCGTTGACAGGTGATGCCTCTGACAATATCCCCGGCGTCCCCGGTGTGGGGCCCAAAACAGCGGCGCAATTGATCCATGACTTTGGCAGCCTCGACAATCTCTATCATCATCTCGACCAGATCACCAAACCCCGTCTTCAGCAACGTTTGACCGAACACAAGGACAAGGCCTTTTTATCTCAACAGCTGGCGCGCCTTGATCCACAGGTGCCACTGACAGTGCCCTTAGAAAAGCTGCAATTTCACGGCATCACCTATGACCACGCCAAAGCTTTTTTGGAAACCAACCACTTTAAAACCCTGGTCAAACGCTTGCGCGCACCTTCCGAGCCACACGGGCTTTCCCCCACCTCCTATCCTCTCACCTGGATTGACACACCCGAAACCTGGGCACTTTGGCAAAAACACATACGCGCAAAAGGCATCATCGCGCTGGCCACCACCCATGACCATGAGCAAAGGGATGGCGATGAACAGGGTCCTTCGTGGGCGCTGTTCCACCCTGATCTTGGCGGCGCTATTCTCAGCCCCTCACTTGCGACCAAAGAGCCATTCGTGCATGATCCAAGCGTGCTGCATGTTATGCATGGGGCCCCTGCGTCCCTTACATCCGCAGGTACTCATATCAGCTATGATGACACGTTTCTTATGGCCTATCTACTTGAAGGACCGTCACAGAAAAACGCGCTTGAACATTATCAGGCCCTGACACAAACGCCCGAACCTCACTTTGAAGGCCCACAAGAGCCCATCAAGGACATCTTCAAGGAGGCCTTGTGTGAGGCATGGGCCACGTGGCATGTGATGCCGCTTATGAAGCAGGCCCTGAGAGAGGGCGCCATGTGGGCGCTTTATCAAAAAATAGACAAACCACTGCAAACCGTGCTGACATCCATGGAGCAGGCAGGCATCTTGTTAGATACAGCCAAGCTTACGCGCCTGGGTCACACCTTTCAAACCCACATCGATGCCGAAGAACAGACCATTTTTTCTTTGGCAGGCACCACATTTAACGTGGCATCACCTAAACAGCTGGGCGAGATTTTGTTCACCAAACTCGGCCTCACACCTGTGGGAAAGCGGGGCAAAGCCGGCACCTACAGCACCAATAGCGATGTCTTAGAAAAGCTGGATCACCCCATAACAGCCCCACTGCTTCGCTTTCGCCAATTTTCTAAACTCAAGAGCACCTATGTAGATGGCCTGTTGCACGCCCTGCCCGAAGGCTCGCAAAGACTGCACACAACCTTTCTTGCCTGCGGCACATCCACAGGCCGGTTGGCCTCCATCAAACCCAATCTTCAAAACATTCCCATCCGCGAGCCCGAGGGACGCGACATTCGCAAGGCCTTTATCCCCAGCCCAGGCCACGTGTTGTTAAGCATTGATTATTCCCAAATTGAGCTGCGCCTTTTGGCGCACATCGGCCACATCACGCCCCTGATTGAGGCTTTTAAGCGCGGGGAGGATATTCATCAAAAAACAGCCTCTGAAATGTTTGCCATCCCCTTAGCAGACGTCACGCCCACACTCAGGCGTCACGCCAAGATGATTAATTTTGGCATTATCTATGGCATCAGTGCCTATGGGCTGGCCGAACGCCTGGCTATCCCTCAAGACAAAGCCAAAGATTATATTGAGCGCTATCTTGAACGCTATGCTGGCATCAAAACCTATATGGACACACAGATTGCCCTGGCACAGAGCAAAGGGTATGTCAAAACGCTGTGGGGGCGGCGTTGCTATATTCCCCAGATCCACCATAAGAATCCAACCTTGAGAGGCATGGCTGAGCGCTTAGCCATTAATGCCCCCCTTCAAGGCACCAGTGCCGATTTTATTCGAGACGCCATGGTGAAGATCGGCGCTTTCTTAACCAAGGAACAGTCTAAACTCACCCTTCTGCTACAAATTCATGATGAACTGTTGTTTGAAGGCCCTGCTGATGAGGTTGCACGGCTCATCCCCCAGCTTGAGACCATCATGAGCGGCGTGGCGTCACTGGACGTGCCCCTTGTGGTGTCATCATCCACAGGCCTGTCATGGGAAGAGGCCCACGCGTAACCGCCCGTGTTGCAAAAAACCCAGGATGCTTTATGGTAAAATTACGCTTTGCCTATGCCGTGAGCCTTTCATGACAACGCTTCTTCCCCCTGTGCCTTTGGGTGATCTTTCTCAACCCACCGTGTGGGTTTTTTTGTGCGGATTGAACCAAGATTTTAACGGAGAGAAGGCCACAAGAAGCCGCACCCTTCTTGATGCCCTTGGTAAACACGATGGGTTTCGTTTTTTGGCCCTTGTACCGCCTGCACGCAGCCCTCAATGGGGCAATAGGCTGTGCTGGCCGCAAGAAACCCCTGCGCTTTTGGATGAAACCTGGGCCTATATCAACGACCAAACCCGCGATATCACCGTGGCGGGGTATATTGGCTTTTCTAATGGTGGTTTTTTCTTATGTGCCCTTTCTCAGCACAAACTTTTGCCCGTCCCCCTGGTGGCCATTGCCTCTGGCGGCATCGTGAAAGGCACGCCGGCGGCCAATCGCCTTGTCCTTTTGGTTGATCCCAGCGACCAGCCCTATGGAGACAAGGCACACGACATGCTGCGCAGCGCAAAGGGCACGCCCCTTGACGTCACCCTTCACACCTTTGAGGGCGGCCACACGATTCCCCCAGACCTCCTTTCCAAACAATTGACACAGCTCGCCTCTCACCGTTAAGGGGGCAAACGCCAGAAGCCCATGCCCGAAAAGTATGCACGTACAAAAAGGGTGACGCATCTTAAGTGTCGCGATAAGCATAACCTACGGTGAGAGACTCACGTGCCAGGCTCTGTGCTAAGAAAAGCGCAACCCTTAGGTCATCCATACCTCGCTTGATTATCTCAATGCCCTCTTCCACAGCACGCATAGAGGAAGAAAGCGTAGACCAAAACCGCTGATAACCCGACGTTGCCAGGTATATTGCTTGGGGGTGGAGATAAACAGGCCAAAGCTGCCCATCACCATGATCTTGATCTCCCCTGAGCCACGTATTAAAAACGCCGGCCCCCAAACGGTAAGCATGCTGCATAGCGTTGATGCGTACAACACGACCCCTTCCTTCACCGTGTTCATATCCATAACAAAACGAGGTTCCTGCCGGGGCTTGATCCATGACATGATAAACATGGCCTAAACCCTGCCGATACGCCAGATAGGCCATAAGCCTATCCTCATACTGTCCGCACCCCGCTCCTGCCATCATGTGTGTAAACAACCTCGCTGTCAGGTCACCAGAAGAGTCAAAAAGGACAAAAGGTACATCTTCTTGAGGTGTATATACAGCGTAGTCACACATATCATCAGATGCCCGCCAAGGCAACGAAGCCCGATGAAAAAACACAAAGGTCACCTTTTTGTGAATGTGAGTCCACTTTAAACCCCGCAGAGCACATCATGATCTCATCGCGGGCCACCAGCTTTCCATTAAAATCATCCGATGTGGGCATAAGGGTCATTTTGGAGACAAACCCTGTCTCCTCCCCCAAGAGGTCTATGGATGACACGGAGATCACACCCCCCCAAGCCTTTGCCCACAAGCCACACAGCCAAAAGAGCCTAAGCCAAAAACACATCAATCTATCCTTCCGAAAGAATAAAGACATTAAAGAGACACCTCCCCACCAATCAATTGAGACGCAAGCTGGGCGCCTTCTTGTCCACATAGGTTATACGGTTTTTTCAAAAGGCGCGCGCACTCAAAACCGGCCACATAGGCATCCCCGGCGCCAGATGTGGTCTTTATCTGTGTTGGGCAACAGGCATCGTGGGTATATTTTCTCCCCCTCGCAAACGTATCAGAACCCTTGTCCCCATGGGTGACGCGAAAAACAGTATCGGTGCTTTTAGAGAGTGATTGAATATAGGCATGAAGACTCCCGACACCGCCTTCAAACAAAGCGTCATACTCTGATTGATTACCGGCAATATGGGCAAAATGCGGCAAGAGGCGTCCCAAAAAAATATTTTGCTGCTGTGCGAGCACTTCCTTACTGGGCAAAAGTAAGAACCGGTTTTCTCTGGGAACATGACGGAAAATCAGGTAGAATAGCTGGTTAGAATCTACACGCGAAAGCTGTGAAAACAAAAAACCATCCAGAAAACACAGGCGAATGCCTTTACCTTGAAAGTGCTGCCTTGCTGTCTCTACATCTAAATAAGCTGCGGCCCCTAACTGCACTGAAAAACTACGGGTGTCATTGCGCAAAAACACGTCACACACCCCTGTGGTCTGCGCCTCAAGGGTTTGCCCCCACCACGCGATCCCCTCTTTCTGAAGGGTCGGTACAAACACATCATCATCAGCCCCCACAGAGCCGATCATGGCGAAGTTATAATCTGTCACGCCTTGCGCATCAAGCGCGCCCTTCATCAAGCGTAAGGTATTGCCCACAACGCCGCCCGCTTTTTCATCCACCAACTCGCAGGCAGAGGCCTTAGACGCCACCGCCTCGGGTGACGAGACATAGGTATGTTTTTCAGGCACTATGGCCGCGCACGAGGGCACGCACGCATGATGCCTGTCTTTAAGCGCATGACCAATGCCCACGATCCAGGTTGGCTTGACGCCCCATACAGGCGTAAAGCTGCCGAGCGCCAGCAACAACCCTAAAAAGACATGAATAACGTGCATACACCCCCCTTTTTTATTTAAAAAGATAAAAATAAAGCCAAATTTTATACAACGAAACCTTTTTTTCAAAAAAATAAATTTATCAGATAAAAAAGAAAAGGCTTTCTTGTGACGACCTAAGAAAGGCGGCAGCAGCAGACTCTCTCAGCACCAACACAAAGAAAAAAGGAGCCAAAAGCACGGGCGAGAAGAAATGAGCTGGCCAACCGTCCCCCACAGAATGTTGATGGCCCCCAGCCGGATAATGCAATTTTTCTGAATCAAAATCATAACGCATAGATCACAACGCATCCTTGATGGATGCAAAAACCGTGAACGCACGGGGCCCTTAACGGCCCTTTGCGTTTTTTTATATGTAAAGCGCTTGCCAAAAAGCGCGCGCGTCCGCCAGAAGCACGCACGTTGGTCGTTGTTTCTCATGATGTGTCCCTGGTCATTTCCCTGATCAGGTTGCCCCTGGTCAGTGCCACTCGCCGTTGCGACTAGGCATAACCTTTGCGCAGCGCACGTTTGCGATCATGAGGGTCGAGCCATTTTTTGCGCAAGCGCAGGGTTTGCGGCGTCACCTCCACCAGCTCATCATCGGCAATATAGGCGATCATATCTTCCAAAGACAATACACGCGGCGGTGTCAGGCGAATGGCTTCATCGGTGCCCGAGGCGCGCACGTTGGTGAGCTGTTTCCCTTTGAGGATGTTGATTTCCAAATCATTTTCCCGGTTGTGCTCACCCACAATCATGCCTTGATACACCTTGTCACCCGGCGACACAAACATCACACCGCGCTCTTGAAGATTAAACAGTGCATAGGCCACTGCATCCCCCTTGCCATTAGAGATCAGCGCGCCACCGCGGCGTGACACAATGGCCCCTTTGAAAGGCGCGTGGTTCAGATAAACCCGGTTGAGAAGGCCCGTGCCGCGGGTGTCTGTCAAAAATTCGCCCTGATACCCAATCAACCCCCGTGACGGCACATGAAAGGTCAGACGCACCTTGCCACCTTCGGCCGGGCGCATATCCTGCATTTCCCCTTTACGGGCGCTGAGTTTTTCAATCACGGTGCCAGAGAATTCTTCATCCACGTCCACCACTACTTCTTCGATGGGCTCAAGCTTGGCCCCGGTGTCAGGATCGGTGCGGTACAAAACACGGGGACGCGACACCGACAGCTCAAACCCTTCTCGGCGCATGGTTTCAATCAACACGCCCAGCTGAAGCTCACCTCGGCCGCCCACCTCAAAGGCATCACCGCCAGCCGTTTCACTGATCTTAATGGCCACATTGGTTTCTGCCTCGGCCTCGAGGCGATCACGAATCATACGTGATGTGACCTTGNNNCCCTCTTGGCCAGCAAAGGGCGCATCATTCACCGAAATGGTCACCGCAATGGTGGGCGGATCAATGGGTGTGGAGGCAATAGGGGTGCTCACCTCAGGACTGCACACCGTGTCAGACACCGAAGCCTTGGCCAGCCCGGCAATCGAGACAATCTCGCCTGCCTCAATGCGGTCTGTTGACACCCGCTCAACCCCAGAAAAGGTCTGGAGCCGCACCAGGCGCCCCTCTTCCACCACGCCGCCCTCAAGATTAAGCACACGACAGGCTTCGTTCACGCGGGCGATGCCGCTTTCGACGCGCCCTGTTAACAGGCGCCCTAGGTAAGGATTCGATTCCATCAAGGTCACCAGCATAGAAAATGGGGCTTCTTGACGCACATCCGGGGCCGGCACACGATCACGAATGGTGCTCAGCAACGGCTTGAGATTCTCACGCGGAGCCTCCAAGCTGGGCGCACACCACCCATCACGGCCCGAGGCATAGAGAATGGGAAAGTCCAGCTGCGCCTCGGTTGCATCAAGGGACACAAACAAATCGAACACCTCATCCACCACCTCTTGGGGGCGGGCGTCACGACGATCCACCTTGTTGATCACCACAATGGGCTTGAGCCCTCGCTGCAACGCCTTAGAAAGCACAAATTTTGTTTGGGGCAGCGGCCCTTCTTCGGCATCCACCAATAACACCACCCCGTCCACCATCGACAAAATGCGCTCCACCTCGCCGCCGAAATCAGCGTGGCCAGGTGTGTCGATGATGTTGATGCGTGTGTCTTCCCAAAGAATCGAGGTGCATTTGGCCAAAATGGTGATGCCGCGCTCTTTTTCAAGATCATGGCTGTCCATCACCCGCTCAGGCGCTTCTTGGTTGTCACGAAAGGTGCCGCTTTGCCTTAAAAGCCCGTCAATAAGGGTGGTCTTGCCATGATCGACGTGCGCAATAATGGCAATATTGCGAAGATTATCTGTCATAGTGGGGCCTGTGCAGCCATTCATTGCCTTTTTTGTCTCTTTTATGGTCGCACAAGACGCCCCTGCGCACAAGCCCTAACCTGATCACCCATGCCGATCCACGGTGATGCACGGCTCACCCCCCTGATGTCACACGGTGACCTCTAAGGCTCAGGCGCTTTTGCTCAGATCCCATGACCCCATTCTTATTGCCAAAAAAGCAGACTTTTTGGCAGAGGCGTGTTACGCGGTCACAGGCAAAAATCAAAAAATGCTTGTATCACAATGGTTTGTTTGTTAATTCTTTGTCAAGAAAACGTGACAAAATGGGTTAATGCATGTCCCCTTCCTCTCCTTTATCCAAGCGCCGTGGTGTATTTTGGGCTGTCTCAGGATTGTTTTGCTATCACCTTCCTCTTTTTCCTGTGGTCATCTCATCAAAGTGTGAAAAAAAACACGGCCATTTTGCGCCAGGTGCGCACGCTTGTCAGCGTTGAAGAGCATACTGTGCAAACCTTGTTGCGGTTTGCTTATCAGACCTTCCATATCCCAAGACAAGGCATTATTCACATTGGTGCCCACAATGCCCAAGAGTTACCCATTTATGAAAATTTTGGGATCAAAGACATCTTGTGGATTGAAGCGGACCCCACCCATGAGGCGGCAATTTTACAAAACATTCGCGAGCACCCTGGATCGAAGGTGGCTATTTTTGCTGCCTCCAATGTGAATGAGGAAGCCACGTTCCACGTCACGTCTAATGGCGGGCAATCTAGCTCTCTTTTAGAGCTTAACGAGCATCTCAATGCCCACCCTTCCGTTCAAAAAAACCGGCACCATCACGGTGAACCAGAAACGCCTTGATGACTTTTTGGCCGAGCACTCCCTCCAAAAACCAGCAAATGTCATGGTTCTTGATATTCAAGGAGCGGAGCTTATGGCCCTTGAAGGGGCCACACACACCCTGAAAAACATCGACGCCATTGTTACAGAGGTTTCGTGCACAGAGCTCTATAAGGGGTGCGCGCTGATTGAAGACATTGACGCCTTTTTGCTTAACCAAGGGTTTCGACGCGTCAACACGATTGTGAATATGTTCAGCTGGGGAGATGCCCTTTACGTGAGAAAGCGGTTTTTAACCCAAAAACCTCGGGGCTCTTAAACGCGACCTAGGGGGCTGGGGGCCGTGACTTTGATTGTGGTGCGTCCCCTTTCGTTCATGCACCCGATGCGAGACATGAACACAGGCCTCTTTTGAGACACCCGCCCAAGAACATGGTGAAACGCTCACGCCTTTGTCATTTTGGTCATCAAACGGTTGACCCCATGGTGTGATCCTTTTATGCTCAAGGGATGGTGAGGGCGCTTAGCTCAGCTGGTAGAGCATCTGACTTTTAATCAGGGGGTCACAGGTTCGAACCCTGTAGCGCCCACCACTTTTCCCCTGGCCTCCAAAGTTTTTCGATTTTTCCAAAAACAAAATGGTCATCACACGCTCATCACGGTGAGTCCGATTGACATGGCTTGATGACGCACACACGTTCACATGATGAAGCCCTGACATAACTGCACAGAAAGAGAAAAGGAGTCTCTAGCCCTCCCCTTTTACATGGCTGCTCCCCATGCCTGGCATCATACAGACCTTATTTTGAAACGTCGCACAAGGTGTGTAAAGGCAGTCTCAATGTGCCTGGAAAGCATTCATACGATCACTTTTTTTGCGTTCTTCAATGATAGCCTTGATCAAGTCAAGGTTGGGCGCAACAGGACAAAATTCTCCACACATCACACTAAACTCTGGAAGCAAGAAAAAGTTTTGAATCCCAGAACGCAGGGGGGACAGCATCGAAGGAATACATTGACCCAGCTTTTCAAAAAAAGCGACAATATAGGGGTTAGAAAAACCTTGACAGATAAAACGCCACCCATATCTAGAAGACATATCTTTTAGATCGTTAAGGCCTGCCCTCGTTATGCCTATAATATGCCCCTCATTGTTTAAAAAGGGCCCACCGCTATCCCCAGGGCTTGGGGATATGTCTAGTGGTATGACAGATGGAGGATAGTTTAAATCATCAGTTTTTTTTGAAAAAAATTCCCCTCCCATACACTGTTTTTCTTTTCTATAAACAAACTGCCTGCCAGCGGAAGTAATGAGTATTGAGGCTCGACATAACGTCCCAAAAGTGAATCACTGTATTTTCCATGAAAAGAAGAATAGCCAACAAGGTCTGCAATCAGGCAATCGTCTAGCTCGTCATATTTGCTTGTGTCTAAGGTGGCTGGGGAAATACAATCTACCCTCTTGTCTAGAAAACAAAGGGCCATATCTTCATTACCAACTTGTTTCCATTGTGTGATTTGAAAAGAGTGAGGCAGGTTTTTTTTCCAATCCATTCACTGAAAAGAAAGAAACAGAGCGTCTTTTACAACGTGTTTAGCCGTTAACACGGCCTGGATGCCTTCATGCTCTATGAGTGACCCCGTTCCAGAGTAAGAACCATTTTCACGCAAGGTTGATATCTTTCCCACAAAGGGAAACGCTGTTGCGTACACCACGTGATCGAATTCAGAATTTTTTTCATGATAAAAGGCAGCTTGCGTTCCTGAGGAAAAAAGAATGGATACGCACAATAGGAAAAAATACACCATCAACAAATAACCATCATAAACAATACAAAGGACAACTTTACTGAATAATGTATTGTATTTTCAATTCATTATTTTACGCGCATTGAATGTGTTCAAACTTTTCCAAGCGTTGTTAAGAAGTTTTTTTGTTGCTGTCAATCGCCTTGCGCACGTCTACCGTCAAATCTGGAAACCACCCGCACGTCAAGCACTTACCCCAGTGCGAAAACGGGGTTCGTCTGCCTTGCGGGCATATCATGACAGACAAAGGTCATAGGCACGGGCCGGCTTCGGCATCAGCGACCCCAGGATCCGCAGCCTCTGAAGCGACAAGGTCACCACCCACCTCTGGACCCTTGTTGCCCCCATAGATGCTTTCTGCATGCTGTCTTTTCAATCTAAAGTAACGGCGGACACCTTCATCCACAATGCCTGAAAGGGCCGCAATGTATTGATCGGAGAAGATCTGACCGCAATGGCCCACAAGGATACCCTCACCTTTCGCAATCAGCATCCCGGATTGCTTACTTTTGATGCACAACCCGAGTTTTAAAACCTCACGAAATATGGACTTAACGTTATTGGTTGAAAGATGACGCTCCTCAACCTCCATTGTCCACGGTTCTTCGTTTGTCACACGTCCGTTGTTGTTTAGTAAAGCGCATGTCAGGTCAATATTTTTATTTTGTGAAATAGCGGTTGAGAGGTCTTGGAGTGCAAACCCTTGTGCTGTTGCAAGGGCTGGTGCGTACACAAAGGCGTCAACGCCCTTACTCCTGATTTGAACGTTATCGCGCATATAAGTGCATGTCTGGGAAAGCGCAAGTATGGACGCAGTGTCTAAGTATGGCATAATCCCACCTTGAATAAGCTCTGGCGGCAGATCACAGAGCGTTAATGCCTCTGGTGCCTTTATTTTTGTGGACTCTGAGGTTTGGCCTTCCGTTTGAGGAAAGAAAGTGAAACGAAAGGGTGTTTGGTCTTCTTTGGCGATAGAAAAAGGATGATCATCCATGACTTCCCCCCAAAACCCCATTCTTAAATAAAGGGAATGCGATCTATCTGGCGGAGCAGTAAGGTGGCCGTCAGCATGAAAAAGAATTGTGTAGGGTACAGGTACACGGTGTATGCGATCGTTAACACGAACCCTTTTAAAGTTGGGGTAAGTCATGACAAACACCTTGCTTTCCATGTCCAGGAAGTTAGGCGCACGCCACATAGGAAACCTGTTCTTGAGGAAAAATATTTCACTATTAGGTGCTTTTAAGTCTTCCCAATTCACGCCAGGGTTAACGTCCCTGAGGTGGAGAGTATTCACCCCCTCAAGAGAGACATCTGGTAAAAAATAGATGTTCTCAAGAAAAAAGGACACATAAAAATCTGTTTCTTCTGCAGCATTGGGGCCATGTTGCTCCTCGTATTGCTCTTGCGCAAACGTGCGAACGTTGGTGTAACAATCCTGCCAGCAGTCTTCTCTGAGAGCCTGCCCTAACAAGGGATGTTGATCCACATTCATCACTCTGAACTGGTCGTCTATGCCAAAGCGTATTGTCTTGAAGACTGGTCCTTCAAAAATTTGGTAAACTGGCGCACGCTCATGGTGTGGAAGCAAACTGTGTTCCTTCAGGCTGATGCCCTTTTTGATGAGACAAAAAGAGAAGCGGGTTATCTCTGAACAATGGAGAATTTGCCACATTTCTGATGTGCCTTTGGGGGCTCTACGGAAGTTTTGAGGCAAAGGATGGGAGGACGCCGTTGATAATGAAAGATGATCATCAGGGCTTGCACCTGGGTCCATGGCCCCTAGAAACTGACAAAACGGGGAGAAAAGTGCACAAATCAGGAATAATCGTCTCACAACAACCACAACAAAATATAGGTTAATTGTCTGTTTTTACTATACTTTTTGTCTATTTGTCAAGAGCGGGTTGCCCAAGAAAGGCCTCTGGCGCGCGCATGTCCATGCGATGTGTCTCTGAAGCGCCCCCCCTCTATTGAGCAGCCATGCGCCTTTTGAGCTCTGGCACAAACCGATGCATGGAAGTGTCCACAACCGCCTTGTATTGTTTTTTGCGCTTTTGGATGTAAACAGCCTCTTCTCTTCGCTGGCGCAATGTACGGGGGCCCTTCACTTGACGCCAAAAGTGCTCATCTCGCAACGTATAGTGATAAATAAACGCCAGGCTATCCTTACGCCAAGGTTGGTACACGACAACCTGAGGATGAACGGGCTTCTCTCCCAAGACAGGGTTGCCATAAAAATAGCCATCATAAAGGCTAACAAGATGCTGCCCATCAGCTTTTTTGACATACCGAGGCTTGACAAAACTTTTCATGCCACAAGGATACTCCCCATGATCAACAAGGCGCTCCCGCCAAACCAACTTTTCGGTAAGAAGATCTCCTTTTTTCAAAAAAAGATCTGATGTCCCAAAGCATTTCCATTTAAAAAACACCGCTGGGTGATGGTCATAATGCTTTAAAACAGAAACAAGATTGTCATCCTTGACAGGCATGACAAATTCATCTGTATCAATGATCGCAAGCCACTCTGCTTTATCACGCAAATAGCGAATTGCCGCATCATAGGCCTCAGCTTTGATTGTATCAAAATGCCGCCTATCAGACAGAGGCACTTCGTAAAGTGTCACCAGGCCTTTTTCAATATAAGGCTTTAGAACTTGCTGATAACGATCTCGACTGAAATGGTTGGTGAGAAAAAAATGCTGGACGCCCATCATCAAATAATATTCAATCCACTCCTTCAAATAAGGCGCTTCATCGCGGAACATCGCCACTACGCAAAGGTCGTATTTTGGATTCTCAAGGCGTTTCACTTTTTTCACCAGCAAGGGGTGCGTAATATGCCCCTTTCTTTTGCCAAAGCGCACATAATTGACCAACGGATTTTTGGGACGTTTTGTTACAAACCACGGCTCATAGCAATACGTTGCACAGTAAAATGCGGCGTCAAACATGGCATAGGGGTTCTTCATCTCTTTATACCCCACGGTCATATAATGCTTAAAGGGTGACAGACCTGAGGATTTGACCTCTGGATAACGCGCCACATAATAATCTGCATCAAAAAGCTCGGCGCAGTGATGATGGATGCGCCCGTCCCGATAGTAACGAGTCCCCCAAATAGACAGGCCTATAAAAAAGACAAGCGATGCCACCCAAAGAAACGTACGCATGACAAAAAATACATAAAATCAGCATACTAGCATCATTTTTGTCGCCAGTATATGTCGCTTTTTAGAAAAAAAAGATAAAAAGGTGTCTGCCTGCGGATCAACCCGATGCGCTTTCAGTCAGGCGCACGCAAGGCATCACCTCCTCCACCCCTGCGGCCGTGAAGAAAAGCCGTAGGGGAGTGTTTCTCTCTTGGGAACTGGACAAGGGGAGGAAGGCAGACGCAGAAACCCTGTCGAAGGAGGCGCGGTTGTTTTTTCGGCGCACCTCAAAGGCAAAAAGAGCGTTGACGTTGGATGAAAAAAAGATACCCTAATAGCAGAACCTTGAAGGGGCGCTTAGCTCAGTTGGTAGAGCAGCTGACTCTTAATCAGCGGGTCGTAGGTTCGATCCCTACAGCGCCCACCATGTTTCCCCTGCCCGCCAATGTTTTTTCATTTTTCTAAAAATAAAATGGTCATCAACGTGAATCGTGTGGGAGCCCCTGTTAGCAAGGGCCTTTTTTTAGCGCTCTTCCCGGGGATCACCTCGACCAGCTCTCCGTAAAGATCTTCTTTCGTGTCAAGCTGATCCCCCTCATTTGCCACCATCGGTGCCCCGCGCGCTTGCTTTGACGCTCTCTGCAGGCGTGATGGGCTGAATGGAGACATCAGGGGTGGCCACCTCAGATGCTTGATCGGCCGATGCTTGAGCGGTTTTTTGATGCCTCATGAACACCACCTGATCCTCGGCGTTTCGGAACAGATGATCGAGAGCGGCGGCGCTGATCAGATGAGGTAGGTTGTTAACCTCACTCCTGATGCCTTGGCTATAAAAATCTTTGTCTGCTTTATGGTTTGGCTTCTCAAGGAAAAAATCACCAACGCTCACGCCATCGTTACGACCCTCAAAACACCAGTGAACACGCATCTTCACACCGACAAAGCCATCCATCATGTCATTGAATTTCTGCCCCAACACCCCAGGAACCTTTTTTGGAACATACACCTGAAAGAAGCCGTTATCCCGGGTGGCAAATGGCACACCCTTTTGCACAAGAAAGTCTGCAGTGCGCTTGATACCCATACGCGCTTCATACGTTTGACCCTGCTTGAGATCTCCGTTTTCATCGAGCACAATGTCTCTGACACAGTATTTCCCATCCTCACTGTTGTCTTCACATAACTGCTCCCATTTCTGCTGCAAAGCAGCATTTCCGAAAACAGGCCTATAGGTCACGCTCTCTCTTACGTTCACCACATGGGCATGCTCGGGAAGATCAATAGACTCTGGATCCCCAGCGTTCATCACCACGCCATCGGGCATCTGGTGAGGCAACCCCCACACAAAATGCTTGTCAGCTGTGCTCACCCACGCGCGAGACAGATACGATCCTGGAGCAGACCAGTCGTGAACCAGAGGAAAGTTCTTGCATAAACCCTCACCGATATAGGACCCTTTTTCCATCACAAAAGGTCTACCAAAAGTAGCAACCTGTCTCCATATGAGATTCTTCACAGAAGGAACACTCCGAAAGGCTTGTTCGAAACTGAAGAGATGAAAAGGGTCTTGCAAGAAGCTCAGGATATGGTCAATCATCTCGGATGGAATCCTGACAAGCTCTTCTGACTCAGTTCCCGATGTGTCAGCAGGTGAAGACATTCTATAGAGACCATCCTCCCGTGTGATAAAACCACTCTTAGAGGGTGTAGGGGGTTTTTCAGCAACGAATGCCTTCGTTTGAGAGTCAAGCCATGTTGTGTGCAAATCCTCAACGCCCCGGTGAGCCCACGGGTTGTCATTTTTTGCATAAAAGGACAGAGGGATCCTGAGCCCACACGGTTCATCAAGATGTTTTTGGATCGCGTTGTGCCCCGTCAGAGAGCCGGCCTTTTTGAAAATGGCCCCTGCGTGCGTTCCCGCACTGCACTGCAACGTCAAGCGGCCGCCTTGTATATGAGAGCCAAACGCTGCCGGCAGCGCATAACCACATTCTGCTTTGAGCGTCAGGGGGACTGGGGGTTCCTGTCTATCTGCGCTTAAAACGCACAAAGACGGCGGCGCAACGTATTGTGTGCCGAAATAGTTCACATCCATGAATTGTGCGCTCGTCAGGTTTGGGAACCCCCAACCATCGAGTTTGCCGAAGTGAGTGCCCTGCACAAACAATTGATTGACATGTGGCAACAAAACGCTTTTTGGTAATGCATGTGAGAGGTTGCGAAGCGTCAGGTGCGCGGAGAGACGAACCACCACGGGGTCTGACCCGTCTTCCTGCTCCCCATTTCTCAGAAAACCCTCAATGGTATCCAACAGGCCACCATAGGTCATGTGATTGAGCTCAGCAAACGTGATCTCGAACGCACCCGCATCAGGTGAAGAATGCAGCCATGCCCTATGAATGCCCGCCTCATCCCAAGGGAGATCGAAGGGCACAGAGAGTATGCACCTTTCAGAGGCTGTTACAGCCATCACGGTGAGGTTCACATGCTCCGCCCACCCCTTCATCGACGCCAGCGGTGGGTCAAGCTTTTTGAGACCTCTGGTGATCGCACTGCCGAATTCGGGGGCATTTTCAGTGGGAGATGGATCCATCGCCCCAAGGGACGTGACACAAAGAGCGCAGAGCGCAAAACCAAAGGTATACATTTTCATAAAAGGATCCCACAAAAATCTGGAAGAGACTCCCTCTCTTTGTACAAATCTTGACAAATTATGTCAACAAGATAAATTATGTCAACAAGACAAACATTGTCAGAAAGCCTGCCGCAACATGACACAGAGCAAGCCGCCAAGGCAGGGCAACATTATCGGAAAACAAGAGGATAGCGGCTACGAAAACCAAAGCCTGCCGCACGCCAGAGGCCTCATGGGTATTACAGAGATCATGCTCGCATCACGCCTTGCGCTTGATCAAAGCTATCAACAACAATCGAATCGGGTTATGGAGATGGCGTAGACGGCCATATATAAAAGCGTTCTGCCCCCCCAAAGGCCAGTGGGGAGAAGCGTATTTTGTCAAAAAGATAGGAGGGCAAAGCATAAAAATTGATAAAAAAACGTACACTGCTGTTTCATGTATCAAAAGGGAATCTGTACCATGGTTTTTGTTCATACAATGAAAAGGGTCGCCAACCACATTTTGTTCATAGCCATTTTGAATGTGATCAACCTATCTGTTTGTATGGGCATCGCAACATATGGCGACATTCCTCTTGAAGGATACGAGCAGGCGGCTCAAGGGTTGCCCATGGGTCGGATTGATTGCAATAGTGGTCAATACGGTGCAGGTTCTTTGGTGAACATAAAAGGTCATACAGTCGTTGTTACAGCTGCCCACGTGTTTGACAACGCCCAATCTGCAGTATTTGTTTATGACGACCAAGCCATACAAATTGTGCATTGGGTGCAACATCCTCGTTATACACCGCAGGAGTCTTCACACGACATAGCCGTTGGCTTTCTTAAAAGCGTTCCCCAAAGTGAGCCGTTTACCATTGCAGATCTGCCGCCCCACAATCTTCCCGTTATCTATGCTGTGGCCGGTTTTGGTCGTCGAGGCGTCTTAGATCCATACCAAAGGGGTCGCTATTGTGAGAATAATGCCTTGGTGGCGCTTGCCGGGACCCTATACGCAGAAAAAATATATAATGAGGACGGCAGTATTTTTTTGCAAAATACATCCCCCCTGCCCCCTCTCTGTATGCTCAAATGAAGTTGTTCCGGGACAACCTGAGCCCTTTCGATCAGTTGTTGCCTCAGACGACTTTTCTAGAATGCTCGCCCCTTGCAGGAGATAGTGGTGGCCCCTTGTTTAACCCAGCAAAGCGTACAATATTCGGTCTCGTGTCAGGAGGCCCAGATGACCTTCTCTCACCTGAGGCAAAGAGTGGTTTTTTTCCCGCTTACCAAGGGCTACCCTTTTTTGTGCGTCATGCCTTGCAAGCAAGTGATTGGTTTGTGAACTTTGCCTTTCCTTCGTGTATCGTGCGTTTTCGCACCTTGCTGCAAACCGTGTTTTGTCTGCCCCAGGTTTCCACACATGGTGTGACGTTTTCAGTTTTTCATGAAGAGAATTTACGTTTCATAGACGGTGCGATTCAAAAGCAAGGGGCGTAAGATGAAAACAGAGCTGACCTTTCATCAAAGCACGAATCTCAGACTGCGCTGTCTTGAAAGCATAGGTAGGAGCGTTTGAGAAAAAATCGTCATCCCCACCGGCCAAGAGCATACGTACACCAAAGATGAACGCCAGAAAAAACACTCGAGACAGCATGATCACAGTTACAAACCAAAATCCTGATTCAAAATTAGTGTCTTTTTGGCAAAAATTCAAGGCCCTTTGTGCGCTTTTGCTTGATCAGGCGGAATGGCTTCGACTCAACACACGTCGTCTGATCAAATGGATCCCACGTGGCACTCGGCGCCTCCCCTTTGCGCGCATGCATTCAAAATCAAAAACTTAAAGGATGTGGCGTGATGCACATCGTCATTGAGTGCCTGCCAAGGATGATACAATTCTGTCTCTATCAAAAAATGGATACATTGAGTGTTCAGAGCACATTGGCACTTCGTGCATTTGGGCACGCAGAAATACAGCAGCCACAACGACAAAAGCTTAGAAGACAACCCAAGACATATCTTGATGACTGTTCTCGACGCTTTCCTTGAACTCCTTCCTTACTTTTCTGCCACTTGCGCAGCCTGTTAAATCAAACTTGCGAAGGTTGGGAAATTGTTGGTCTTTGTTTCGTGCCATGAACATGACATTTCTAACCATTGCCTTTAGCCCAATCTGAGATTGGCCTAGGATAAGCTCTTCCATGGAATCCATGGACGCATCTCGAAGAAAGCCCCCTATTTCCTTGGGTGTAACGCTAGACGTGAAACCATAAAGAGAAAATGAAATGTCCAAATACGTCAGGCAAGGTGGAAGACTGGCCTGCAAAGCGCTTAGCATAGCCTTATTAGAGATCGCATTTTTCATGCTTAATCGTTTTAAGGAAGAAGGAAAGACAAGTGGACCCTCCATGGTGAGTCTATTGTCTAGGTACAAGGATTCAACTGTAGATGGCAGATGTTCAAGTATGTCTGAAAACTCAAGGACAAAAGGATTGGTTTTGAGTATTTTGATGGCCACAAAGCTTAAGGAGGTGATATGCTTTTTTGATTTAATATCATCAAGCATCTGAGCATATTCTTTTTGAGAAAAAAGAACCTGTTCTAGGTAAAGAGACTTTAATTGACTAAGACCCGCAAGAAACCCCTCTTTGAGCCGTGCGCCTTCGACCTTAATATGGAGCGTGGTGAGTGTGTGGGGGAAAAAATTGCCCATACAAAACAACCAGTTTTGGGGCTTCTCTTCTGAAAAAACGTTGCACCCAAACGTTAGATTCATCGCTAAATTTGCCATGACACTCTTGATGCTCGACAAGCTTAAAGAAGGTTAGCGGCACGTTTTTAATAACCTGGCCCAACGCCAGGGCAAAAGGCTTTTCTTCGCAAGATAAAGATAGGTCACAGTTGTGCAGCTTGAGGGTCTCTAACTTCTCCTGCAAAGAAAGAAAGGAGATCCACTTATCAACGCTTGCACCCAAATCAATCCTTGATACATCAAGAGTGCGTAAGGACCCGCTGTCTTCGGAAGGGCGTGACATCACGTTTGAAAACAGTTTTTCGACGCGATCACGGACACACGTATCGAGCGACTTCCTCGTACCATGCATGCCTAACGACCGACTATTTTTAAAAAGGGGAATGCTCTTGGATGTTATGATATCAAAACCACTTATATATATTTTCTTAAAAGGTATCTCACCTGATAAAGGTGTTGTTAAAGAAACACCCTTGGCACAAGGCATGAGCTCATAAAAAAGACCGAATTCATCCACGCCCCAATTAATAAAAAGTAATTCTTTACAAAGGATGTCTTGAACTAAACGTTTCCAGAGGGTGCATACGTTTTCCACTTGGTCTATCCTTATGGACCAACAAAAAAAAGGTGTTCACTTTTTCTGGTCAGTTCTTTGAAGTGCCCCTGTAGCATCAATCTCAAAGTAAACCCTGTCCCGACCATCATGCGTATAACAAGCATAGCGTAAAATAGGTAAAAGTATTTCATCTGGAAGGTGATTGATGGTTATTTCAGAGGATGTTTTTTCAAAAGATGCCTGTAAAGAGGCATGGGTAACGGGAGCATCAGGGCCTTCTTGCCCTTGCCCTTGCCC
>NZ_JQAJ01000002.1:27791-134806 GCF_000742475.1 Candidatus Hepatobacter penaei
CTTGAGGCATGGCGTGAACACCACAACACATGGCAACCCAAAAAGATAAAAAAATAAGCACTTGACCCACAATCTCTCCCTCAACAACAAAAAAAATATTTCTTAACACCTTTTTATAACAAAATTTACTATTTTTATAGAAAAAAATGATTTCTTTGTCTAAAAATTATCTATCAAAACAACACGCAGGGGATCACTTGATGCCCTTCACCACAGGCCTTTTTCTTACAATAAAGGGCACCGTGTGCCATCAAAAACAGTTCTTATAATGGTTAACTCATGCTATGAATCAATGAATTAGCACAAACACTGGATGAGTGATAATGAAAAAACTTTCCCTGCACATCAACGCGCTTTTGTTTTTGACGATACTACCCCTGATGCCTTGGGGGCTGGTAGCCCACGGCGATGACATCTTTGATGGGCAAGGGCAGATCACAAAACTGGTCCACCGCTATGATGACGACGCGTTGAATGACCGTGAGAAACGCAACGGTTTTCGACGCAAGGCTTATCAGGAGACAGGCCGCCTTTGGCTTGTGCCCATCACCCCCTGGCCATCATGACGGGCTTTTGACGTGTTTTTCTGATGACCAGACAATGCGCTTTTATCAAGATGGCACCCCTTGGGAGGCAGACTACCTAACAAAACGCATGGCAAACTGGGTCAATCGCTGGGATCGAAGCCCTTTCAGCTGGTGGACACTGTTGTTGAAGAAAAAAGAGCAAGATGGGTCAGAGTTAGGTAATGCCCAGCCATCAGAAAGCGTGCCCATACAACAAGATATGTGTATTATTGGCGCTATCGGCAGCTTTTTTACACGTGGAAACCCTGAAGCAAAAAACCCAGCCCTTAAGGAACCCTTTGTGGAATTGGCCTATCTCCTTCATCATGATTATCATCAGCAAAAGTATATGAGCGAGGCCCTCAATGTGATTTTGCGCCATATCGCACATGAAGCTTCACAAATGGACCCCGCATGTGCCCTGATGGGCGCCCCGGTTCGCCCAGATAATAAGGCGTCTATCCGGCTCTTGAAGAAAGTTGGTTTTCATGAGGAAGCCGAGCCATGTGCTTCAGATGACGTCGCGGAAGAGGGGCAAAATGAGCCGCCTGAGGCCGCACTTCGGGTGCATTTTCGCAAAACATGTGAACCCAAAGCCTGGTAAGGGCCCCACCTTCTTTGTTTGTGCCCACGCAGTTGCATGTGCCCTGCCCTCCACCTTATGGCTCCCCTTACAGGTTGGGAGGCCGTCTTCATAGGCACGTTGTATGCGTGGTGACACAATGGGCCCTGTGCCGACAAACTATCGAGATCCAGAATATTAAGAAAAGACTTTCTCTCCTTTTATTGCCAATATTCACCTAATATACATCTTCACAGGGTCGAGACATGGCGCTTGAGGATAACAAAATCCGGCAGAGGGGGGCTGCGCGTTTTTTCTTAAGTGCTACTGGTTTTTGACAGCACATGTGGCTGCCCCATGATAGAGGTGCCTTTACTTTGTGCACAGAAAGTCGTTGCACGTGCACGCGTAGTATGTCTGTATGTGTGTACCTGGTGCGTATAGACGCATGTTGACCTCATCATGAAAATAAGTCATTTTTTGACAATTTTTGTCACGATTTAGATTGTTATTTTATTTGCTTATTATACACTTAGGACGATTCTCTTTTGTTTTGTCCTTTTTTGTGAGAAAAGAGAAACACTTTTAATGTAATTTCGGGACGATAGCTTGTGAAACACGTTCAACGCAATACCGTATATGGTTTTTTAGGTCTTTTGATGTCTTCTGCCTCCCTGTGGGGTGCTGATGCCACACCCTCTTCAGGTGTTTATGTAGGTGGTGGCGCAGGGTTTGCCATGGGCAGCGGTAAGCACGTGGTCGAAACAAAAAGCACGTCACCTTTGGGAACACAACATACCCAGCCTTTTGACAAAAAAATGGGTAAAGGCGCTTTAGGCACATTATTTGTGGGCTATCAGGGCATGATTGCTGAGACAGATCTTTTTTGGGCGGCCGAGCTTTACGGTATGTTTGCCCCTATTTCAGGAAAAGCGACCTACAGCGAAAACAACACAGAGGTATCCTCTGAAGCCAAAAAGTCGTTTGCCGGTGGGCTGGCCCTTCGTGGTGGCCACAAGTTTGATGAATGGTATCCTTACATCAAGCTGGCTTTGGACATGAACCGCATCGCCTACAATTATAAAGACGTTGACAACAATGCACGCACCACCTATACGAAAAAGCAATCTGGTTGGCTCCCAATGGCTTCTGTAGGTGTGGGCACAGAATGGGATGTGGGCGTTGTGAGATTGCGCGCTGAGTATGCTTATGCCATGGCCGTTGGCAAAGCCTCTAAAAAAATAGGAGACAACGTCACGCTGTCCATGAAATCATACAAAGAGCATCGCCTGGTGGCAGGTGTGGCCTACGCTTTCTAATAAACCACAACTCAACGCTTACTATTTTGGATTACTTTTATGAAAAAATTATCACTTTCTCTTTGTTTGCTTCTTTCCGTCGGAACCTCTTCCCTATGGGGTGTTGGGTATCAGGGCCCAAGCTTTTTTCAGTATCGACATGCAGAGGAGCTGCAAAATCGCCCGCTTGCTGCCATGGATATCCAGCATGAACTGGATACGGCATGTGCCAGGTTTGATGCCAATACACCACCCCACGCTTATGACAATATACCCAGCACAGACATCAACCACCTGAACACCTTTCAGGCTGCTTCTCATTTGGCAAGCCTTTTTGAAGCCCACGTTCTAAGGGATGATGATCTGCGCACACTCGCAAGAACAGAGAAAGATCTGGTTGAGAGTTTTCTCAGCCCCCACATTTTTGAGGATGGTGGCTTTTCTCAGCAAGACTTCTTTTCTATGCTTTTAGACACCAGTACTGTTATTCGCATGACATTCTTGCAAAAACTTTCAATGGCTATGCACAATGGACATCGTAGACTTTTTTGGAGTCAATATTACAGTAATGAAGAAAAAAGATGCCGTGATGCCTTGCGCCATTTAAGTGGAATATTTGATGATTGGGGTCCAGCCCTTCAAAACATGCGTGAGGTTTTTTTAGACGGCGCCACGATCCCTCACACCATGCGTATGGAGCTTGTTCAAGCAGGTGTTCTCAATGTTCCAGCACAGCTTCCTCAACCTTATGGCAGGTTTCCTAACAGCATTCTTGACGCTCTTCAGGTCTATGCAGACATGGCAGCACTTGCACCTCAAGGTCATGCGTGGTCTCAAGACGTGCAAGCATGGTTAGCTCAGGTAGATGCGTTAAGGCAACGTGTTAATCAAAACAACTTAAACGATTTTGACCCTGCTCATTTAGCCAACCTGGAAGAGCACCTTCCCACCCTACTCAATAGTGTGGTGCTTGATCAACGCCTTCTCCATGGGGAAGATGATCAGACCCAAGCACAGTACAGAACTATTTATCAATTGCTTCAGTATCAGGCCAACATGCCGTCTTATGAGGAGGCCAAAGCAGAGCTGCGCGCCGTAGCAGAAGATATGGACACAAACCAGAACCCCATACATACTTTGCAGCACCATCCTTTTGGCCAAACGTGGACAGAGCTTGTCGATAATCGCATCGCTTTTACTGAAAACAATGAGACTGAGGATCGACAGAACCTGGCGCTTGAAAAATTGTTGCCCATCGCTGTGTACTGCGCCAAGAACCTTCACCAAGGTGATAATGGTATGGAGAACCTGATTCATTTGCTCGACCCAGCCAACCCCTCACCCTCTGCTGTGATTAATCCTGTGTATGCATTTATTGCAGAACATGTAAGAGGCCATAGGGAAAACAATCCATAATCGCAAAACAGCTATGGTTGTGCGTTGAGGAAACGCAAAGCACATCCTTTAAGGGGCAGGTTATCCTGCCCTTTTTTTATGGGCTATGTTCTCTTTCTTGACCCCTTAAGGCATACTTTGAATCTGCTTTTGAACCCTCATAATCTGTGTGCTCAAACACGACCCTTTGGAAACGATCCCCTGCCTTTTCCGTTTTTTCTCCCACGCTTTTTCGCGGCAGGCCGCTTTATGTGAGGTGCGGGTTGAGAGATAGGCTGAGAAACCGTTTGTGGCAACGCTGGGGATGTTTTTGGATCAAGCGTGCGCCCAAGGCCCAGGCACAACCCATAGGTCATGACCCCTGTGATCAGGGCGCCCAAGGGCCAGCCCAAAAACCACAGCTCCCCCCCAGCGCTTAACACAAGCAAGGCCACCAGCCACCCCAGGAAGGGGGCTGAACGAGAAGCATAAGGCCAAAGCCGGGCCAATGACAACCACACAATCCCCACGATCATAACCACCATGAAGGCCCCGCCTTCCAACCACAATTGCAACAGGCGATGGTGTGGGTGATCAAAAGGCATCAGCACACATGTACGGCTGAGCAAAGGGCCCTTCAACCAGCCATATCCCCACCACACCTGCGGATCGATGGCCACAAGCAATTCTTGCCCATGAAGCAGCCGCGCTTTCAGGGCCTTCAAAGCTTTGCCTGCATAGACAAAGGACAATACATGGTGGCCCAACCGAATCCATAATGGCAAAAGACCCAGCCCCAACCCCCACAACACACCCACCGCCACCATCATGAAGCGGGGCCACCAAAGCGCCAGAGCCCACACCGCCATGCCGGCCCCAAGGGCGATCAGCCCCAACGCAAACGGGGTGTAAGCACACACAGCAAGAAGAAAGCAGGCCACACACACGCCCCCCATGGCCTGAATCCTTGAGGCACAAACCACAAACACGCCCAAAATCATCCATGAAAGCAGCACATGCTTTGTGTGCAGGTGCCAAAAAAAAGCCTTCGACCCTGAGACACCAGGTGGGCATAAAAACAGCGTGTTTGTTCCCAGCCCATACCCTAGCACCATGAAGGCCGAGGCCAACACCACCATGTCTAACACAAGGCTTTGCGCCCGCGCCAACCATGAAGCCGCTAACCACGCGCCGCCAAGGGTCACCACAAACAATGCAAAACTGAGCCAATAGCCATCCAGGCTCACCCCATAAAAACTGAGCCCGAGACCAACAAAAAAACTCCACACCCACACACGTTGAAGACGGGTAAGCGGCGCTAACCAAAGCATGCCTAAGGTGACGACAAAAAGGAGGCTTTCACTCAAAGCCATAACGTTGTGCCATCCTTGCCAGGTAAAGAACTTCTTGCACGCAACATGTGGTTGGGCCCCGGTTTGCCCCCTAACCCGTGAGCCGTATGCATCGCCATATCATTTTTAGGGGTGCTTTTCTGATTCTCTTTGATGTACACCAAAGACACAAAAGAATAAAGTGTTGCTTAAGGAAGTCTATTCATCGTCCCATGTTTCAAGATCTTAAAAAACGTCTTTCAGATATTTTAGGTGGTCTCAGCCAGCGGGGTGTGCTGCGTGAAGCTGATATTGACAAGGCTTTGCGAGAAATACGCATTGCCCTGCTTGAAGCCGATGTATCTTTGCCCATCATTCAGCAGCTGTTGAGCAATATCCGCCCCGAAGCGTTGGGGCAAGAGGTGGCCAAAAGCCTCACACCCGGTCAGGTGATGATCAAAATTGTGCACGACCATTTGGTGAAACTTCTCTCTCATCAAGACGGCGCTTCACTCAATATGGCAGCCCTCCCACCGGTGGTGGTGTTGATGGTGGGGCTGCAAGGCAGCGGGAAAACCACCACAAGCGCTAAACTGGCCCAGTGGCTGACGGCCAAAGAAGGGAAAAAAGTGCTGCTCACCTCTGTGGATGTGTATCGCCCCGCCGCGCGCGAACAGCTGATCCAGCTGGGCCAACGTCACCACCTGGAAGTCGCAGCGTTTATGGACGACACAGCGCCGCGCACCATTGCACACAAGGCACAGCAAAAGGCCCAGTCAGAAGGCTATGATGTGCTGATTGTCGACACAGCCGGGCGGCTGCAGATTGATGAACCTTTGATGAACGAGTTGGTCGAGCTAAAAAACCTGCTCTCGCCCCAAGAAATCCTTTTTGTGGCGGATGCCATGATGGGGCAAGAATCGGCCCGGATCGCGGAAACCTTTCATAACCAACTGGCCATTACCGGCAGCATCCTCTCCCGCACGGATGGGGACGCTCGTGGTGGCGCCGCCCTTTCTATTGGCGCCATGACGGGTCAGCCCCTCAAATTTATTGGCATCGGCGAACACATCGGCGATCTGGAGGTTTTTGACCCCAAGCGTCAGGTGGGGCGCATTTTAGGTCAAGGCGATATTGTAAGCTTTGTAGAAGAAGTGCAAAGCCATACCACCCAAGAAGACATGGAAGATGTGGCGCGCAAAATGCAAACCGGCACTTTTTCTCTTCAAGACTTGGAAAAACAATTGTCGCAAATGCAGCGCGTGGGAAGCTTTGAAAAGCTGATGGGGTTTTTGCCTGGCATGGATCGCTTGAAACAAGCCATGCCCTCATCCGTCGATGATGAAACCGCCAAAAAAGAGTTGGCCCACCAGCTGGCTGTCATTCGCGCCATGACGCCCCATGAAAAGAGGTATCCTAAGGTTTTGAACGCCTCACGCAAACGCCGCATTGCGCAAGGCAGTGGCCGCCAGGTGCCAGACGTCAATCGCCTGCTCAAACAGTTTGAACAGATGGAAAAAATGATGAAGCGCTTTAAAAAGCTGGGCAAGAAAGGCATGATGCGCCAAGGTCTTCAGGGCCTTTTGCCACCCGGCATGAAACCATGACCTTTCAGGCAACGACACGAGCAACCTCTCTATTATGAGATCCTCCCATGCACACCAAAGCGAGTCACCGCTCACCCCCCCCAAGGGTTATGCTTCTACCCGGACCCTCTTATTGCCATCAAGAGCGTATCACCATATGGCAGGGTGTGACGAAGTGGGACGCGGCCCCCTGGCTGGACCGGTGGTGGCAGCAGCTGTGGTGTTGACCCGCGCTTTTTATGATACGCCCCTGATCCATAGGCTGGTTGACTCCAAAAAGCTCTCTGAAAGAAAAAGAACAGCGGTGGCCCACGCTCTTCACCAAGCTTCTCACACAACCCCACCCCTTTTACATTATGCCATGCATCACATCTCTGCCCCACACATTGATCGCATCAATATTTTAAACGCCAGTTTGTTGGCCATGGAACGTGCAGTGAAAGCTCTGCACCCTGCCCCCCCTCTTATCTTTGTGGATGGCAAGCACACCTTGCCTCACACGCCATCCCTGGCCCTTACCCGCGGCGATGCTTGTCATGTGGCGATTGCGGCTGCCAGTATCATCGCAAAAGTGGCGCGCGATGCATGGATGGCACACCTTGATGCATGCTATCCTGGCTATGGTTTTGCCAAACACAAAGGCTATGGCACACAGGCGCATCTTGAAGCGCTTAAGCATTTAGGTGCTTGCCCTGAACACAGACGCAGCTTTGCCCCCGTCTCGTTATATACACAACAGGCTTAACCCACAACACACCAAGGCACTGACCTTGGGGTATAAAGCTCCACCTCAACCTCACACAGAAGGGTTATGACACGTTTTGCGGGCAAAAGATGATTTTTTCTGTATCAAACCCAAGACGCCTGGCTTCGGCTGTGAAGGTGTCTATCATCGACTGAGGCACAGACGGGGTGCGCGACAAAAACCACAGGTATGACTTGTCATAACTGGTGACAAAGGCATAGCGATACTCTTTATCAAGCCAGAATACAATATACGCACCATAGAACGGCCCAAAGAACGATACCTTCAGATAACCCACATCAGGACGCGAAACGAAATAGGCCTTCCCCCGCGCCACACGCCAACGATTTTCTTTGGTGGAAAAACCATGGTTCTCCACACGAATGCGTCCCCCCTCTTCAAGGGTGTAGCGTGCCCATACACGGCTGAGCCCTCGCTCAAAACGATTATCGGTGCGGGCTATCTCATACCAAACGCCCATATAACGTTGCGCATCAAAAGGCTCAACAGGGGTGACCCCTTCCGGAATATTGGTGCAAGACTTTAACAAAAGCCCACACAGCAACAAAACCCAGCGTGACATAACCATCGCCTCCACTCATCATGCTTATGATGTCATGATTGTATGGATAAAAGGCAACGTTTGGCAAAAAAAGTTAACTGCGTGACTCCCCCCCTTTTGTACACAAGGCCTAGCGCTATGACACAGCCTTATGGCGTAAACCGGCCCACGTGATCTTTGTCCTTAAAAATGAACCGACACGGATCGCAGCCACGGCACAGCCGCTTTAATCACATAGCTAAAGGTTACACGTCCTTGAGGGGCCAGGCGACGTTGAGGCACGGTGTAAACAAGGGACTGGCGCACCACCCATGTCCGCTGATCGTCGGCCCGTAGGGCATATTCATGATCTTTATCAGGGCCAAAAAGATCAATCTTTAAGGGAGATAGCTCTTGGGCATGATTCGCCAAATTATGGATGCAACCTTCCACATACCATAGCCCTGTTTTAGCGTGTTGGTGCACGCGAATATCTTCCACACGTAAGGTCTTTAAACTGGCAGCAGGCACAGATTGTCCACGCCCCCACAGCCAAGCAACATCCACCCCTTTCAAGGGTAAGAAGCGCTCCTGCAACGTCACCAACAACACAGACGTCATCAGCGCTGTGGCCACCGTGATGGTCAAGCGACGCACAGATCGTTTCGGTGGTGCGGCAGAAGGCACGCGCCTGAGCTTTCTGGCAAACCCCTTAGCCGGTGCTTCAGCGCCCGCTGGCCCATCCACAGCCTGCACAAGATTGAGAATGGGCGTATCAAAAAGTTGAGACTTTTCTACCACCCAAATAGACGCGCAAGAGGCACACTTAACAGGACGCGCCTGGCCCACATCCGCAGCCTCCACATAATAGCGCTTTTTACATTTCGGACACGCGAGAATCACACACTCGCTCCCTCGCAAGATTCAATGACGTTGATAAACAAAGAATCCTAACAAAACGTCAACAAAGCATCTAACCACACACCTTAAGCACCGGACGGCGGCCATGTGGTGCATCGATCAAAAGTGTTATGCGCTGTCTCTTGCCAGACATCGGGCGTACAGCTTTGATCACGCAACGATTCCCAAAATGCCAATGCAGAAGCGCGCTGATGCGCTTCAAAAATGTAACCACACTTTGCATAATCTTGGGGACGTGCAAGCTTAGCCTCCGCCACCACCAGCAAGCCATAGTGCGCTGGCACCTCATCAGCGCGGGTGGTTAACCAAAGGGGGTGCTCCTCAAAAAAAGCATCGCCCTCACACCCATGGGGAAAAAACGACCCCGATTGCTTGCTCCACAACATTTTGTCGAAAGATTGAAGCATCTCTTGGTGGGCAAAAAGAATGCCTAGCCGTTCCTTTTTACGCAAGGATTGCAATGCCAAAGCAAACAAAAAGTCTGCCCAAGGTCTGTGCAAAAGCGCGTACAATGAAATCATGGTCTTTCCCCCGCATGCGGCTCTTACACAGCATCATGCCTTGAAATCATTTCCTTGGCCAGAGGGCACACAGTCAAAATCTAAAAACTATATTTTTTTCAAAAAATATATACTAAGTATATTTTTTTAAACCAATGTGTTGATTTTTATATTTTTTAGATTAAAAATTGAGAAAAATTTTTAGGGCCTCAGGTTGTTTTTTACCTGATATATTTTGTCAACAATGGCGATTTTTTTATGTAATGAAAAACAGGGGGTTGTTTCCTTTTTATGGACTATGAAGACTAGATTAGGCTCTATTAGGGAACATTCTATTTAGACATTGTGGAGGTTTTATGTCTTACAATTATAAGAATGCGTTAAAGCGGACACACTTACCTCCTGGCAAAAAACTTTTGACCCATGAGCTAGATTTAAGTGCCTTGAAGAAACGTGGGGTCAGCAACTTAAAAATTTTGCGGCGCTCACGTGGGCTCACGCTCGAGGGTTTGTCAGCGATTACGGGCATTTCACCTTCCTATCTCTCGAGGCTTGAATGTGGCGCCAGACGCCTCAATACAGATTTGATGGAAAAATTATCTTCTGTGTTGAATTGTACCCCATCGGATCTGCTAAAAAAAACATTTACCAATGTTAACGAACGTGAGGCTCATGAAAGTCTGACTTCCTTTCAAGCTCATGGGAGCTCTCTTAAGTCACGGGGCAAAGACCTGCCTGTTTACGCCATCTCCACCGGTATCAGCACGCTTGATAACAACGGCGTCAAAGAATCAGCTGACTTGTCTTCACCTGTGGAATGGCACGTGTGCCCTCTCCCCTTGGTGGGCACGAACAACGCCTTTGGTCTTTTGCTTTCTGATGGAGGCTATACGCCCAAATATAACGCGGGCGATGTGATCTATGTCCACCCGTCAAAACCTTTCGTGCCTGGCTGTACCCTTTTTGTTGCCCTTGAGGACGGATCGGTTTTTCTAAGAACGTTTTGCGATTGGCATAAAGAGTCAATTATTGTCCGCCCCTTGCACAGCACAAATGTCTCAGAGAATCAAAAAATTCTTAAAGAGAACATTAAGTCGGTCTATAAAGTTGTGGGAAGCTGGAGCGCCTAGCGCGTCTTTGCGGCGGGTGCTTGCTTTTTGGGCGCTTTTTGATTACACGTAAGACACGAGCCCTGAAGGGGTTCTTGTCTATGCCAAGTCATGAAGGAGGGCCTCGATGTCATCAAGCCACACACCAGACAAAGAAAAAGCGCTCCAAGCCGCACTGAGCCAAATTCAAAAAGCCTTTGGCAAAGAATCCATTATGCGCTATGGCGACGGTGCGTTGTCCACGGATGTGCAGGCTGTTTCTACAGGATCCTTAGGTCTTGATGTGGCGCTGGGAATTGGTGGCCTTCCCCAAGGGCGCATTGTGGAAATTTTTGGCCCTGAAAGCTCGGGGAAAACCACCCTCACCCTTCATGTGGTGTCTGAGGTACAAAAACGCGGGGGCGTGGCGGCATTTGTAGACGCTGAACATGCCTTAGATCCTGTGTATGCCAAACGGGTGGGCGTCAACCTCGATGATTTGCTCATTTCACAGCCAGACACAGGAGAACAGGCCCTGGAAATTGCCGACACCCTTGTGCGGTCAGGCACCATCAATGTGTTAGTGATTGACAGTGTGGCGGCCCTGGTGCCCAAGGCCGAAATTGAAGGTGACATGGGTGACTCACACATGGGGCTGCAAGCACGTCTTATGAGCCAGGCCTTGCGCAAACTCACAGGGTCTATTGCGCGGTCAGGCTGCTTGGTGATTTTCATTAACCAGATTCGTCAAAAAATTGGCGTGATGTTTGGCAACCCGGAAACCACCACGGGCGGTAATGCCCTTAAGTTTTATGCCTCTGTGCGCTTGGATATTCGCCGCGTGGGCTCAATTAAGGATAAAGATCAAGTCGTTGGTAACCAGACGCGCATTAAGGTTGTGAAAAACAAAATGGCCCCGCCGTTCAAGGTGGTGGATTTTGACATCATGTATGGCGAAGGCATCTCAAAAACAGGCGAGATTTTGGACATGGGCGTGGCAACGGGGTTGATTGACAAGTCAGGGGCCTGGTATGCCATGGGCACACAAAAGCTGGGCCAGGGACGAGAGGCCGCACGGGCTTTTCTTAAAGAAAACCCCGCCCTCATGGATAAGCTGGAAGCCCAGATCCGGCAAAACCTCAGCCCTCAGCCCCAAGAAACCACTGCGCAAGAAAAACCCTCTGCCGACAAGGGTGCTGAGCCTCCTGCGCCAGGCCTCAAGGCCCCTGCGGCCTAGATCAAGAAAAGAGCGCATCTTTGCGCTTTCTTGGGCCTACGACTTTCCCTGTGGGTATGACCGTGGCACTTGCCTATCCAACAAGCCGTCTCCACGCATTTTTGGCTACCTCCTACAAATCAAAAAAGATAAAAAACTTTTGATAGTATTTTTTTTTGCCAAAAATTTGTATCATGATGCACGTATTCAAGAACGGAGTTGTGTTCTATGCGTTTTTTATCTCTCTTTTCTGCCCTTTTACTTACACACAGCGCTTTGCACGCGGGCCTTCGGGTAACCACACAAGGTGGGGGTGAGGCCGACATCACACTTCACAACGCAAGTGGTGATGGCCCCTGTATTGTCTATGCTACACGCCCCAATACAGAGACAGGAGAACGTGAAAAACTGATTTTTAATGTGAACAGCATTGTCCTCAACAATGGCGTACTGGAAATCAAGATTCAGGGGGAAGATCAACCTTATACCATCTGTGCACCAGGGTACTTAAGCTTCATTTTTTATCATGCAGACGGCGTTGATTACCTCAATAGCGGTAAGTTTGCTACCTACAATGACCCAAGAGCGAATGATACATACATGGCACATATCCCACTTGCGGCTAAACCCTGTGGTAGAGGTAAATCTACGTTTTGGACCCTCAATGGCGCCACTTTTTATGAAAGAAAGCAAGATGTACCTGAGGCCAATTCTTGGGTAGCCCAATACTTTTTCCCCCAAACATGGGTTCCCCCTGTGATTAATGAACACAACATAAGCCACAAGCTTCATCTTGGCACCAACAATACATGGCATCGATTTGTGAAGGTTGGCCATCCGCGTGAACTTAATTTTTCTGCTGGCCACGGTGATTTGCGGAATGCAATCTCCTTCTGGGGAAGGAATCTCAACCGCGCAAGAAAAAATCAACCAACATTAGGTCCCGTACAAGCGTATATTAAGAGCACATGGGTTAACCACCATGCTGACTTGCGGCCGCTCTTTGAGGGAGAAGACGCTCCTTAACCCGTGCCTCAACCACCCGTGGCCCCTCAGCAACAAGAGGATAGCCGAGCTAGAAGAGCAGCTTGCACAGCAAAGAGCAGAAACGGAAGCCCAAATGGCATAAGCGAGACAACAGCAAGCAGAAGCTATGCAGGCTCAGATGACACAGATGATGGCCTCTTTTCAAGCCCTGCATCCTGGAGCCGCTGCCCAACCACAATCTTCAGCAACCGCCCCTGCGTCAACGCTTGCCACATTAGCGAATGAGCAGAATGGTCAACCCCAAGGAGCAGGAGGTTTTGCAGAGGCATCCCTCAGATCGCCTGTTTTATCAAGACAAGACTCTCATTCAAGTATTGAGAGCCTTGATAGTGAGGATGACTTCGATATTATTCAACCAGAAGAAATCCCTTCGGCAGTCTGAGTAACACGCAAGGCATCAGACCCTTTGCGTAAGCTTTCTGTTTACGCATGTTTTTATGGCTCGCCATCTTACAGGTGGCGGGCTTTTTTATGCTTTTGGCCCCTAAAAGAAACGGGCATGCACAGCACACCCACGCCAGGGATTCACTCATAAAAAAAGACATGCCGTCAACGCCTTACAACACAGCTCTACCTTATTAGAAAAAATTTAATGCAAAATTTAGACATATTCTCAGGATGAACTTTGATCTATGCGTTTTTTCTCTCTTCTTTCTGCCCTGTTGCTGACGCACAGCGCTTTGCACGCTGGCTTTCAGGTGACCACACAAGATGGCAGTGACGCCGACATTATGCTTCACAACGGGGATGGGTCGCCCCCTCGTATTGTGTATGCCACACGCCTCAACAAGGGGACAGGCACACTTGAAAAACTGCTTTTTGATGGTGAACAGCCTTTCTCTCGAAAATGGTGTGCTGACGGGCAAGATCAAGGGTGAAGACAAAATATACACCCTCTCTGCGCTCGGGCCCCTTGAAGCCCTTTGTTACGATCCCCAAGGGGTGACTTATGTGCCCACAGCCACGTTTTCATCTCCACATAACGCAACGGCTCACGGTCCCTGCATAGCCCATATCCCCCTTGCCACGAAACCCTATGGTGACAGTGAATCCCTATTCTGGACACTTGATGGTGCGGCTTTTCGTGAAACAGGCCCTGGTGGTTCGTGGGTGGCGCAATATTTTTTTCCTCACACATGGATTCCCCCTGTCATAGGCACAGATTCCACACGCCACCAATGTGATGCTCGCAGCTATCATCTACAGCAACGACTTGTGAATGTGATTCACCCCCCTGCGTTTGTTTTTTCTGCAGAGCCCAGTGACCCCTTGGACACGCTTGTTTTACGGAGTAAAAAAGTCAACCGCGTGAGCACCAACTCATCACAGACAGGACCTGAGTATGCGAATATCAAAAAGATATCATTGCCCTTGGGTGAACAGACCGCCTCTCTCTCAAGGTCAGACGAATCTTTCGATTGTTGACTTAATAACGAGCTCGATAGGCTGGGAGCATCCGACGTGCCGCCTTCTTGGACGCCTAAAAACACGTCCGCCCCAAAAGAGCCTTTTGCAGTGCCGTAACAAGACGTGCCCTCTCTAAAAGACTTGTCTTTTGCGAGGCTTTTTTTTACCCTAAAGCGTCAGAAGGCTGGAGGATTACGCGATGCGCTTTGATGTCGTGAGGAAAGTCCGGGCTTTATGGGAAAAAAGGTGCTGGATAACGTCCAGCCAGGGTGACCTGAGGGAAAGTGCCACAGAAAGCAAACCGCCCTTTCAAAGGGTAAGGGTGAAAGGGTGCGGTAAGAGCGCACCGCGCACCTCGCGAGAGGTGTGGCAGGGTAAACCCCACCTAAAGCAAGGCTATGTAGGCATCTTCGTCATGGGCGCTTGCGTTCATGACCAGTGCTTTTCCACACTGCGCAAGATGCGGGTCAGCTGCACAAGGCGTTTGGTAACAGACGTCTCAGATAAATGATCCTCGCTCTTTCATAAAGAGTACAGAACCCGGCTTATAGGCCTTCTGACAACCTACTTCTTAGCTAATCCAATCCCTTAAAAATACAACGGGCATACACCCCCAATAATCCTCAGCCCTACGCTTAAAAAAACCTTTTTTTTCAATAATAAAATGCGTATCAGAAGAAAAAGAAGGCTGAATCTTATAAGGTGCTCACCATGAAAAACTGTGGTACATGTGCTTGATATGCGAGGCTTTTGGTGTTTAGTGGTTTTGATGGTATGCCAATCGTGGCTTGTGTCGCTTGACTGTTTTTATCGTGAAAGTCTGGAGCCTTCCTTTTATCCCTTCACATCCCCTCACAACCGTGTTGTATGGCAAAAGAAAGACCAGGATTTTTACTTTGCAGGCCCACTTCGACAGACTTCTGAACCAGAAGACCACAGTTTTTCAGCCTCACGCATCAACTATTTTCATCACAAGCCCGAGGGAGAATTCCTCTTTTTCCTTGATCCAGGAGAGCATTGCCTAAGGCCTATCCCAACATGCGCACCACCCATCAAAGCAGCCACATATTGCTCCCCATCCAACATATGTTGAAAACGCTCGACGGCTCAGAAAACACCCCAAAATCAAAGGTCAGTCTTTGCCCAGGGCGCGCGATTCAAAAATTTTCTGAAGCCTAAGGCTTTTGCATCCATGCACTGATGGCGGGGGTCAGCACCCCTTTCCCTGCATCTCTGTCAAAAAAGAGGCGACCTTCGTGCTTCACAATCTCGTTAAGCCGCAAGACAGGACCGCGGATAAGCGCGATGTCTTGATGCACGTCGATCACCGATGCTGCAGCCTCCCCTGCTCCGCACACCACAGACTGTCCACGCTGAGGCTGCCCCTTTTCACATAGGGCCGGAAAGACCGATTTGTGAATCTGCCCACGGTGAAGGGTGCGCGCAATCAGCTCTTGCCCCAGATAACACCCTTTTTGCTCGGCAATGCCGTAGAGGTGATGGAGCCCATACTCAAGAGGGATGGCCTTACCAGGTTCCATGCTGGATGTGTCAGCCACCCCCAAGGATAGCTGGTGCCTTTGATACGTTGCTTGTGATACGAGAGGTCCATTCTTTGAGGCATGCTCCCCTGCTGCGCTTTGCCACCCCTTGGGGGCCACCATCCTCACCCCTAAGGCAGGCAGACGGGGATCCCCAAAACACAAACCATCTTGAGGGGGCGTAACCGCTGCGGGAAAAGAAGAAAGTTCAGAACCTCCGACACAAGACCCAAAGGGGTGGGGTGAAAACAAGGCAACCACGTCATACGATGAAGACACATCCTCAAAGGTCACGCGGCTGCGCAGACAATAACGCTTTAATGTATGCAAAAGCTCGTCTAATCGCGTGCATGCCACATCAAGCAATAAACCCTCATGGTGATTGATAAGGAAAAAATCAAACAAAAAGCGCCCCTGTGGCGATAGCAGAAGGCTGTAAACAGCTTTCTGCGTGCGCAAAAGAGACATATCTTGTGTGATCAGCGCTTGTAAAAACGTGTGCGTATCAGGCCCGTGAATAGAGATCAGGTGCCTGTCAAGCACCGCCATCATGGGGGGTGCGCTATGCGTTTGTGGGGTCATATGCGCCTCTTTTCCTCAGCCCACGCACAATAAGGATACACAGCATAGGCTGCATACAACATACACGGCGACCCGAATGAAAGGGCCAAACGCAAGCCATAGCCTGTGAGGATGTAAGTGTGCCAAAACAAAGGCAGCGCCAAAGGCTGCGTCGTGAATACCCGCCACGCAAGCCATGAAAACACCAGGTGATCAAGAAAGCTGGCCACCGCTGTGGAGAATAGCCCTCGAAACCACAAAAACCGGCCACGCGTCCATGAGCGCAGGGCTGAAAACACATAAACATCAAGGCTTTGGCTTAAAAGATAGGCCAAAAGGCTGGCAGCAAAAATGCCCGGCGCTGGGGTAAACAGCACTTCAAATGCCCTTTGCACAGGCATGTTATAAGGCACGGTGGACATCCACATGGTGGTCAGCATCCATGCTGTCATCAACACGCTTGAGGTCATCGACACATACAAAGCGCGATAGGCCCTATGGGCGCCAAAAAATTCTACGATCATATCAAAACACCAAAAAAGCGAGCAAAAAACCAAGGTGCCCTGCACCATCTCAAGAGGCCCGCTGCCAAAGGTAGCCACTTTGAGCACCTGAATATTGGCCGCCACCGTGCCCACAACCACATATCCCAAAAGACCTGCATGCCCAAAGAAAAAAAAACTTGCCAAAAGGCCTGCAACGCAGACGATACCTTGCACAGCGAAGAAAAATTCTGACACAAAAAAGAGAGAGGTCACATGCATAAAGAGTCGGAAAAAGCGCGCCGGGAAAAAGCTTTTTGAAAAAATCTATATCTGGATGTTGACGTCACGCGGAAAAAAAAGCAATATCCGATGTATTGTCAGCTGTAGTATCAAAACTAGGGATTAATTGAGGGGTTTATCCATGAAGAAAAGTGAGTTTGTGCACGCTGTGTCTGAGCAGTCTGGTTTGACAAAAGTCGACGCAGGAAAAGCTGTGGATGCATTTGCTTCTGTGATTGAGCGTGAGCTCAAGCGCGGCGGTGATGTCCGCTTGGTCAATTTTGGCACCTTCTGCGTTGTCAAGAAAAAAGAGACTGAAGGACGCAATCCAAGAACAGGCAGTGTGATTAAGATTCCCGCCCGTGTGTTGCCGAAGTTCCGGCCGGGCAAAGGTCTTAAGGACGCTATCGCTAAGTAAAAAGTCACCACGCATGCCTTGCCACTGTAGGAGTTTTTTTCTGTGGTAGGTATGTTTTTGGTTCTGACGCCCTTTCTGGGTGTGCTGTGTTCTTTAGCATTGTTTCCGCTTTATGCGCCTCGCTTTTGGGAGCGTCGCATGGGATGGGTTTCTTTTCTTTGGACCTGTCCTTCTTTTGCATATCTGTGGTATATGCATTCCTTTAGCCGCGCATGGGGTGTGGTGGGAACGGTCGCCTTTTTAGATTTTTTGCCTTTTATCGGCTTGCTGTCTACGCTTTATGTGTTAGCAGGGGGGCTTAAGTTACACATTAACCTGGCAGCAACCCCGGCACGCAACACGGGGATTCTGGCCTTTTTTGCCTTATTGTCTGGTTTTTTTGGCACCACGGGATCGGCCATGCTTGGTATCCACCCCCTATTGTTGGTGAATAAGCGACGCCTTCACAAAACCCATACGGTGATTTTTTTCATTCTGCTTGTGTGCAATATCAGTGGTGGGTTTTCGTCGGTGGGTGATCCACCTCTTTTTTTGGGTTTTTTGAAAGGCGTGTCCTTTCTGTGGCCTACACAAAACCTTTGGTGGCCCGTGTGTTGTATGACGCTGGTGCTCTTGTTGATCTATTTTCTGCTAGATCTCTATTTCTTTAAACGTGAACCCGAAAAGGTGCAGGCGCCTGTGGCGCGCCGCCGTTTTCATGTTGAGGGCACGGCACAGATCGGGCTTGTATGCCTTGTACTTGCCACCCTCATCCTCACACCGTTTTTGTGCACCACCTTGCGTTTTGTCCATCAAGAGTGGGTTCAAGAAGGCGTCAAACTCGTCATTTTTAGTTTGGTGATCACCTTGAGTTTTTACATCACCCCCATGGACTGGCGGCGGCGTCACCGATGGACGCTTCACCCCCTCAAGGAAGTCTCCATTATCTTTCTGGCCATTTTTATCACGGCCCATCCCATTATCACCCTGCTTGGGCAAGGTGCGAACGGTCCGTTTGCCTCCCTGCTGGCCCCCCTCAACACAGCTGATGGACAACCAGCGGTGATGGCTTATTTTTGGCTGACGGGGATTTTCTCTGCATTTCTGGATAATGCGCCCACCTACCTCATTTTCTTCGGCGCGGCGGGAAGCGACCCTGCTTACCTCATGAACGAGGGGCGCACCCTCTTATCAGCCATCTCTCTTGGCGCTGTCTTTATGGGCGCCATGACCTATATCGGCAACGCGCCCAACTTGATGGTGAAACACATTGCAGAAGAAGAATATAAGGTGCCCATGCCCAGTTTTGGCCGTTATACGCTTTATGCCTTATGCCTGTTGCTGCCTTTATTTTGGCTTATGATTCCTTACCTTCTTCCATCGTAGCCGCGATCCATCAAAAATGGTCCCCATTTTGCTGTACCTTGAATATGGTTTTGGGTGTTTCGTATGCATGTTTGGTTCGCCTGTTTTGTGGGACTCCTGCTGGGCCTCATGGGATGTGTCCATCGGGAGTCCATTGAAAAGAAACTGACGCCCGCCCTTGAATGCCGCGGCATGGAGCTGTATTTCCCCAAGGACAACAGCCGCGACCCGTACAAAGAAACCTATCCTGATGATCTGGCGCCTTGGGAGGAAACCTCTGCCCTCCTCACCTATGACAGCACCCTCTCGCACCGCACCTATCTCTACCGCCTCTCTTATACAGCCACCCTTGCTGAGGAAGGTGATGAAGCACCCAAAGACGATGACGACAAAGAAAGCGATGGGGATAAAGACGATAAAAAAAACAGCCCCCCGGATCGCCACCACATCACGCACTTTGTCAAAACCCATATCCCCTTCCCCCGCTTCCAAACCGTGAAGATCCGTTATTACAAACATGCTCCCCTTTTGTTTGAATGGGTCTCTGACCTTGAGATGTGCCCCACACTCTAAAAATCTTTTTTAGATTAAAAATTTTATTTCTCGGCCAATTTTTATTTTTTTTATACAATTTTGTATTTTAATGTAGCTAACGCATGCCGACATGCGCTGGTTGTTTGTTGTGAAAGTGGTTCCGATGGTTCATCCCAGTTTAAAAGTTCTTTACTCTCCCCCGGGTTTTGCGTTTTACAAAGATTGGATGCGCATTGGATGTATTTTTTTCGTTTTGTGGTCTGTGTCTGAGGTGGGGCTGGCTGCGGCCCATGCCCGGGCGTGGGTTTTTTATATAGAAAGGGCCTTGCTCACCACCATGCTGGTGTTTTGCCTTCAGTTTTCCCTTTTTTCTAAGGTGCCCTACATTCTCGATCCGGGGTTTTTGAACCCTAAAAAACATTTCACCTTCAAAATGCGTTTGTTTTTGCTTTCAGGTCCCTTGGGCACCTGGGGCAGCCTTGTGTTTTTTTTGATCGGCACACAAACGCTCATCACCTTTTTGTGGCAGCAACCCACCTTATGCGCGCACCATTTTTTTGCGGCATTTTTAGGGCTGCACATTCTCAGCTTCTTTCTGGCCATCCCCCGCTTGTGCACGTTTTTTCCCATTCATTTTTATCTCAACCACCACCGCCCCATGAAAAGCGCTTACCTTTTTTCCTCCAACTGGCGGTTTTTTCTGTTGATGGTGCTGCTGCTGCCCGTGTTATGGATGGGCATCAAGCTGTTTGCGGTGGTGCCTCTCACACCATCCATCTTGCCGCTTCAGCCCTTAGGGTTTGTGGTGTACTTATGTACGCTTTTTGCCACCTACACCTCCTACACAGCCCTCACGGGATTAGCGTTGATTCAAGAGGAAGAGAAGAAAACCCGTGAAGCCGGCGTGCCCCTCTCAGCCTCACCCACCCTGTTTCTTGAGCACACCTCAGAAAACCAGAGCGATACGACCCCCGTCATGTCTTAAGGAGTTTGTTTATGTCTACACCCCTCCCCTCCCACACTCAGCCTGAAGCGTGGTCTTCCCTGCCGAAACTGCCCGTTTGGGGCCTTTTAAAAAAAAGCTGGCATCTGATCCTAAGCCATGACACCTTATGGCGCTTGATGGCGATTTTTTCGGTCATGGTGTTGGCCCCCCTGCTTTTTGGCGCCTATGCTGTCCACACCATGACCAGAGGCGAAACCTATATCCTGACAGCATTGCAGGTGTTGTCCGCTTTTGGTAGCTACGGCGCCTATGCTGGTTCTTTCTTTATCACCCTGCCTGTGCTTGACATTGCCCTTGGCCGCGACACACACGTGCGCACCTTCAAAGAGATTTTGAGTCTCGCTTACCTCAAACCCCTGTTTGGCACTAAGCGCTTTGCAAAAATTGTGCTGCTGATTGTGGTGGCTGCTGCGCTTCCCATGCTCCCTTCCTTGCTCACCATCCCTTTCCACAAACAGGGGCCTGCCACGACACAACGTCCCATAAAACCTGCCGCCCCCATCACATCTTCACGGGTTGTGTCAAAAAAAGAGCTGAATGCAGAAGGCCAGATTGTGCGTCACCACATCAAAACGGTCACCACAGTGCATGAAAACACCCCCTCGGCCCATGTGGTTCCCCAAGGATCACACACAATACAAACGCAAAGCCATGATTCGACCTCAGGCAACTCACTCCTCCTGTCCATCCCCTTCATCGTCATGCTCATCCCCTTCATCATCATGTTCATCCCCATGATGTGGCATGTTGTGAGCCTTTATGTGACCACACGGTTTTTACCGCTTTATGGAAGCTTGGCGGATGAAAAGCCTAGGCCCGTATCACGGGCATGGCATCTGTCGCGACACTCTTTTTGGCGCCTCTTTTTTGCAAGCGTGATGACAATAGCCTTGTTAGGCTTCCTAGGAGCTCTGTTGCTGGGGCTGACCTTGCCGTTCACCCCCACCTTGGGGGGCAAACTGCTCGTGGCGCTTCCCCTGGCCGCCTGTATCGGGGGGATCAATATCTTCTTATATGTCTATTACGGCCTTGCCTACCGGTTTTTGGAAGACACCCGCGGGCCCTTATTAGACAGGGGGTTACTGACCTCCCAAGGGGCGACCCTAAACGCGACAAGGGTGGCGCCCACCCCCCAGCAAAAAAACCAGCAAAAAGGCACCCCAAAAGGTCGTTCTTCCAGCGTGGGCAAAACGCCTCCTGCCAAGGCAAAACCACGCACGGCGGTGCGCAAACCAGCGCGTCCAAAGAAAGCCTCCACAAAACCACGCACACGCAAAGGAGGCACACCAAAACCACCCACCCAAACATAGCCTTAAGGCTGAGGGTCTGCCATGCAAGGGCCCGCTGCCAGGAAACACAGCAAAAAAGGGGGACACACAATAAGGGGGGAGAAAGGACGCCGCGTTGAACACTTTTTTACCCCCCAAAGACACAGCCACCAATGGCAACCGCTGCCCCTTGTGCGGCTACGGAATCTCGCTGGCCCGTGTGTTCAGGTTGGTCTTGTTTTATCTCGAAGATGCGTGGTATCCCTTGATGCGCATTTTTTTGATCTCGTGCAGCGTGTTGATCCCGCTGGCCTTGGCCCTTTATGGGCTTATAGGGGCGCCCCCTTTTGACATCACATGGCCCTTGGCGCTGCTAACCCCGGGGCTTGAGATGCACGCTTCATGGAAAGCGTGGGGAAAGCTGGCCACATGGCTTGTGTTTTCGTGGGGGCTCTTTACCCTCATTGCGCGCCAGGTTTTTGCGTGGTTTCATACCAAAGAGCCACTCACCTATGATCAGCTGTGGGGATTTTCAAGGCAAAATCGTTTGTGGTTGTTGGGTTTGGTGGTGCTCTCTGCCTTGGGATCGGCGGGACATTGGGTGAAAGAATCGTGCCCGCAGGATGTGTGCCAACGGCCCACGCAGGTGATTGCACTGCGCACAAAGGCCAATCAAGGGCCGCAGCTGCCGCCCACGTATCTCTCCACCCAAAGCATTGATCGTGGCGACACCATTCATCAGCATGAAGTCAACATTGGCGCCTGCCAGGTGGGCATCAAGGGTGCAGGGTATGTGTTTCAAAACATCATTCCTCACATTTTTTGGGGACGCGTTTTCCATTACATTCTGGAGGGCGCGCTCACGGTTATAGGTCTGTATCTGATTGCGCGGCTCATCTTGAGTCTGGTGTATATCGCCCACAAGCATCCCTTCCCTTTTGCCTTGGCCTTTAAAAAAGCCCGGCGCGCAACGGGTCTTGTGTTTGTGGGCAGTGGCGTAATCGTCTTGCTCTATCTCTTTTGCCGCGAGGTTATCCAGCTTCTGTGGGGGCCACATGCTATGCTGGGCCTGGGCCTAATCCTCACCCTCAACACAGTCCTGTGGACAATGGTTTACAGCCTGTTTCTCGTGGTTTTTGCCCATGTGCTCACCACCCAAGGCAGCAACGGGCGCACCCGCTTCTAGATCCCCAAAGATCCAGGCAAATACGCCCCAGACCACATACAAGGCCAGCAGGCTCACTATGATGTCTTCTCACAGGCACAGGCGCGCATAAGATTCCTTATGCAGAGCCTAAAACACACCCATCCTGAGGGAGCAAGCTCTCTACTGCCAACGCCTTACTTTTTAGGAGAGGGGGAAGATGCCTTGGTATCCTTGGTCTCGCTTGAGGCTTCACCCGCCAAGCCTGCAGACACGCCCAAGATCTCACGCAACGTAGCGCCGCTGTCTGACGAGCCGTGTTTGCTCATAAGCTCACGCTCTTCTTCAAGCTCCCGGGCCTTAATGGACAAGGACACCGAAGAACCCGCCTCAAGAGACATAATCTTCGCATCCACCTTTTCACCCACAGCAAAACGATCTGCCCGCTGCTCACTGCGGTCACGCGACAAGTCACCACGGCGGATGAAGCCCGTCACCCCATCATCGCCAAAAGAAACCTCAATGCCTTGGTCCACCACCTTGGTGATCACACAGGTCACGATGTCCCCCTTGCGGAGAGATTTTCTCTTTTGAGATTCTGGGTCATCCGAAAGCTGTTTCACGCCCAAAACGACCTGCTCTTTTTCAGGATCCACGCGCAACACCTTCACGCGAATAGGATCCCCCTTGGCATAGGCAGCCAACGCATCTGCATCACTTTTGTCCCACGACAAATCGGCAGCGTGCACAATGCCGTCCACATCACCAAACACTTCTACAAACAAGGCGAAACCAGTAATGTCGCGGACTTTGCGCTCCAGCACCGTGCCCACGGGGAAGTCTTTTTGAATCACCTCCCACGGGTTTTGCTGGCACTGCTTAATGCCTAAAGACAAGCGCCTGCGGCCTTGATCAAGCTCGAGCACTTCCACTTCCACCTCTTGTGAGGTTGATAGCAAACGCGCGGGCTGGGTGGATTTTTTGCTCCAACTCATCTCAGAGACGTGGATCAACCCTTCAATGCCCGATTCAATTTCCACAAACGCGCCATAATCGGTCACATTCGTCACGCGGCCTTTCACGCGGCTGCCCACGGGATATTTCTCAGCCACACGATCCCACGGATCTTCCTTAAGCTGCTTAAGCCCCAAAGACACACGGCCCGTTTCCCGATTAAAGCGAATAATCCGCACATCAAGCTCTTGCCCCACACTCAACACATCCCGCGGGTTTTGAATGCGTTGCCACGAAATATCTGTGATGTGCAACAAGCCATCCACACCCCCAAGATCAATGAAGGCACCATAATCTGTGATGTTTTTAACCTCACCACGCACAATTTGGCCTTCCTGCAAGCGCGAAAAGAGCTCTGCGCGGCTCTCTGAGCGTGAATCTTCCATCACAGCCCGGCGAGACACCACAATGTTGTTGCGCAAACGATCCATCTTCAGCAAACGGAACTGAAGCTTCACATCCATGAGCGGAGCCAGGTCTTTCACGGGGCGCACGTCGATCTGGCTGCCGGGCAAGAACCCGACAATGCCCTTGATATTCACCGTAAAGCCACCCCGGACACGGCCAAAAATCACACCTTCCACAATTTCGTTCTTTTCATGGCTTTCCTCAAGCTCGCGCCAGGCTGCCTCACGCTTTGCGCGTTCATAGCTTAAGACAATCTCACCATCACGCCCTTCAAAGCGCTCGATATACACGTCCACCACATCACCCACGCTGGGAAGGTGGTCATCATGCCCTTTAAACTCTTTGAGAGGAATGTACCCCTCAGAGATATAGGCATCTGTTTCCGAACGCACATCGACGCGCACGTCCTCATCTCCAACCTCGCGGATATACCCTTTGGCTAAACAGCGCTCAAGTGATTTTTGCCCTCGGAAAAATGTATCCAAAAGCGCGCCAAAATCTTCTCCTTGGTCCAACGCCAAAAAACTCTTCTGTTCTGTGTTCATGTGCTCCTTCGCCCGAATATAGACAACACCTTCAAACGCGCATCCGACAGGCCATGCGCAAACTTTTTAAAGGCATTTACCCAAACATAACCTTTTTTTGAAAAAAACAACATATGTGAAATGAAAAACATAGGCAGAAAAGGTTTACACATGATTTGTGACCCATGCTTGATGGTTTTTTAGATTTTATTTGGTTGATTGATTGAGGTTTTCACAATGACACATGCACATCTCGGACAAAAACATTTCTGCTCAGCGTGTAACACACGTTTTTATGATTTGAATAAAGTCCCCGCCGTATGCCCCAAGTGCCAGACGGTCTCCCTTTTGGCAGATAAGGGAACCATTCAGGCCCCCCCCCACGACGCCACATCAGAGGAAGAAGCCCTCGAGACAAAGGATTATCTCTTTGAGCCCGAACCTTCCCTTGAAGACACCAACGAGCTTGATGATGGGCTTGATTTAAGAGACTTTTCCTCAAAAGAAGGGACGCCGCTCGAAGAGAACAGCTAGCCTTTTGATTCACTTTTTCCTAAACTGCTGGGTATGGATCATGTGAATCACGCTTCCTCTTGTGACGTTGCCATCATTGGCGCAGGCCCTGTTGGCCTGTTTTCGGTCTTTGCCTGCGGTATGATGAAGCTGCGCTGCTGCGTCATTGACACATTGCCCCACGCCGGTGGTCAATGCCAAGAACTGTATCCGGAAAAACCCATTTATGATATCCCCGGCTTTCCCACCATCACGGGCGCCGACCTGATCCAGCAGCTGTTGGCGCAGGCCCAGCCTTTTCGGCCCGCGTTTCACTTAGGAGAAACAGTACTTTCTGTGGCAAGGCACCAAGAGGCGTGGCAGGTGCGCACAGATCGCGGCACGGTGATCACAGCCAAAGCCATCATCATTGCGGCTGGAGCCGGGGCCTTTGCGCCCCACAAACCTCCACTGGATCACCTTGAGGCCTTTGAAGGCACCAGCGTTTTTTATGCCGTCACCGACCCTAAGCAATTCTCAGGCAAGCATGTTGTCATTGCCGGCGGTGGTGACTCGGCCGTGGATTGGGCCATTTCTTTGTGTGCACATGCCCAGTCTGTCTCTTTGGTCCACAGGCGTAACACGTGGCGCGCGGCACCTGAAAGCATTGAGCGTCTCCAAACGTGCGTCTCAGATAAAAAAATCACCCTCTTTACCCCTTACCAACTGGCCAGCCTCAAAGGTGATAGCCAGTTCGGCACCCTTTCCCACATCGCCATCACATCGCTGCAAGGAGAAGAAACGGTGCTGCCGGCAGATGTATTGCTGGCCTTTTTTGGCCTAAAAACTCAACTGGGCCCACTTGAATCTTGGCACCTCACCCTTGAGAAGAAGAAGATTGTCGTTGACCCCACCACGTGCAAAACCAACCAAGACGGCATTTATGCTGTGGGTGACATTGCCTCCTACCCACACAAACGCACCCTCATCCTTACGGGCTTTGCCGAGGCTGGGCAAGCCGCCGCCGCCATTTACCGCCAACTGAACCCAGAAGGTGCGTTGCCCTTTGGTCACTCCACAACGCGCGGCATCCCCACATTGTCCTAAAGACACCAATCCTAAAGACACCAAATCTTCTTTTGAATGCGTTCACAGAAAAAAGGCTAGCTTGCCCGTTGCATGGCAGATGTTGTAAACGCTTCCACAGACTGCTTTGAAAAGTGGCACGAAAAATAAAGACGATCTTTATGAGAAGAATGGATGTTCAAGCGACAGTTAACGGGCGCCGCAAAGCGCGCCAACAGCCCAAAACCCAAAGCCCACGGACGAAAGGTGTCCAAACGCTGCGATAAACTGTCCGTTTCTTTGGTGGCCACCTGACTAGATATGTGCATAGACACACCCCGCCCCGAACGCGTCATGCGCAAGGTCACCAAGGCTCCAGGCTCTGCCTCTTGAAAAATATACCCCAAGGCGCGCCACAAGAATTGGGTAAAGAGTGCCCGATTCATCACAAACCACACATCAAAAGCCCCCATCATTTGAAGACGGAGCCTTTTTTCTGTTAACAGCCCATCAAACAGGGAAAGCACCTCATCGAGAATATCTGAAAACCCAAAACTGTCTCGCAAAATGGCCAAATCTCCTGAGAAAATCTTACGCAAATCTTTAAATGCATCTGTCAAAAACTGTGACGACACCCATTTTGTTTCTTTCCGGGCTTCTGATTGCAGCACAAGGTCGTGCTCATACACAGATTGGTGCTCGACAGATTTGATCAAATTATCAAGACGCACCGAGAAGATCAGGCGCTCAAGTGCCAAAAGACGTGATGATTCCTTTTTTAACTCAATGGTTTCAAGCTGAGCCGTCACGTCAGAAAACCGGATCATATGCTCACCATCAGGCAAGGGAGCATAACACACCTTGATCACACGATTTTTTTTGCACAGCATAAACCCCGTTTGTGTGAGCCGCTTTTCCAAAAAAGAGGTCAGCATGTTGCGATAAAAGCGCCTGTGAGCATAGGAGTAAAATTTGTCCTGCACAAGCGAAAAGAGGGTGAAGATGTTTTCCCCCTTAAGTGACCGTGCCTCAGCACCTAAAAACCACAACGATTGCAGCGCATGGTTAAGCAAAAAAACCCGCTGGTCTGCCAGCACAATGAGCACACCCTCCTCTGATTGATTGACCACAGACTCTAGCAACGTCGACAACTCATTACGACGACGCTTAAGACGCAGCCTTTCTGTGACATCTTCAAAAAAGACGAGACAACCAGAAAAAGGATGGGGGGTGAGCACCATGCGCACAATGCCCTCATTGGGGAGGTGAATAAACTCTTCATGAGGGGGACGCTCCATCACAGAAAAGAGCGGGAAAAACTGTTCTTTATAGGATGCAAAATCCAACACTTCAGGAAGAAGACGCTTTTCTCTAAACAAATCAAGAATCTCTTCCCACAAGGGATGATCATTTAACCACGACTCATCAAGACGGAACATGCCTGAAAAAGCACTGTTAAAGGACACAAGGCGCCGCTGTGTATCAAAAATGCCCACACCCATAGGCAGGGCTCTAAGCAAGCGTTCTGTATGGCGCTTTTGCTTTTCTGCCAGCTCTTGCGCATCAAGGTGATCTGATATCTCAAAAGCCCAACACCACACATGCTTGTCTTGCACAGGTAATGCGCATACATCAAAGGCGCGTTTGCGGGCAAGCACCGTCTGTACACACGTTTGACGGCCTGCCGTGCCTTGGCTTACCACCCCCTCAAGAAACACCCGAAAATCTTGCCCAAAAGGAAGGCCCTCCCCCCCAACAGCAAGGGCAGTCTGTTTTTGTAATTCTTGAAACAGAGCATTCCCATAGGTGACCTCTTGAGAAGGCACATGGATCTGGAACATCAAGAAAGGTGCTTTGTTCGCATCACCATGCCCGATGTGCATGGCCCTCTTTTCTTTAAGCTGGGGCAAATCTTTTTCAACAATCACCACAAAAAAGGCACGTAACCATTTTTGAGGCATGATCGACACAAGAAAGGGAAGAGCTTCTAATAAAGAAGGGTAGCCTTTTTTGCGTTCAAAAAAATGAGACACATGGCCCTTGATACGTGCCAGGGCATCTTCATGATGAACATGAGGGGCTAATACGTGCCAAAGCACCAACTCGTGGTCGTAACCGAACGCTTGGACAAAGGAAGGCGACGCCGCCAGAATGCGCCCCGATTTATGACACCAACACCAAAGCCCGTGACCCGCAGAAAAACGCAGCGAAAAAAGACGCCCCACCCATAAACACAAGGGCTGAAAAAAAACACCAGATAAGATACTCATTATTGTGTTATCTTCGATTGGAGCCAAATCTGACCGCACACTGTTAAGGCACGTCTCCCGCAACCTTAAGACTACCCTTCTTTTTTCATAAATTTCAAGAAAATTTAACTGTTTTTTTACCTTTCATGAAATCTTCTTTTTTTTCTCCCTCTGTTAATGCGCAGCTTGAACGCTATATCATCCTCATCCATCAGTGGAACGCCCATATGAACCTGGTGGCTCCCGGCGAGCTGGCAAACAAAGATTTTTTTTTCACACGTCATATTATCGACAGCGCTCAGCTTTCACGCCACCTACCTCCCACCTCTCCCCTTGTGGACATAGGCACAGGCGCAGGGCTGCCCGGCATTGTGCTGGCCATGATGGAAACGCGCCCTGTGCATCTTGTGGAGCCCCGAGAAAAACGCATACTGTTTTTAGAAAAAGCGTGCGCCCACCTAGGCCTTCACCACGTCACCCTTCATCATGACCGCATCGAACATCTCTCCCTCCCTGAGGACAGTGTTTTTGTCAGCCGGGCCTTTCGTCCCTTACCTAACGCCCTGCCCCTGTTAAAGCGACACCTGAGGGAGGAAACCCATTATCTCTGTCTTAAGGGGGCATCGTGGTCAAAAGAAGTGGCCGATGCGCAGCAGGGTTGGCATTTTGATCTTGCAGATCACCCCAGTTTGACGCATGCTAAATCCCGTATTTTGCACTTGTCTCGCATAAGGATCGCGTCATGAGCACCATCATCGCGCTTGCCAACCAGAAAGGTGGTGTCGGCAAAACGACAACGGCTGTCAACCTTGCCACTGCGTTGGCGGCTACAAAAAAACGGATTCTATTGATTGATTTTGATCCCCAAGGCAATGCCAGCACAGGGCTTGGTCTTTCGTCCGATCGTCGTGAACACAATAGCTACTCTTCTCTGTGGTCCCCTGAAACCATTGAACAAGCCATTCATCCCACCGAAGTACCCTCCCTTTCCTTGTTACCGGCTGTGCCTGATTTAGCTGCGGCAGAAGTAGAGCTGGTGGCACTTCAAGATCGCCATGAACGCCTCAAAAAGGCGGTGCAACCTATTGCGGATGATTACGATTTCATTTTTATTGATTGTCCCCCATCCCTAGGCTTGTTGACGCTCAATGCGCTGGCCTGCGCCCATAAGGTGCTGATTCCACTTCAGTGTGAGTTTTATGCCCTTGAAGGCTTGTCGCACCTTTTGAAAAGCATTGAACGGATTCGTGCGCGCATTAACCCCAGGCTTGATATTCAGGGCATTGTGCTGACCATGTATCAAAAACGCAGCCTTCTCAATCAGCAAGTGGCGCTTGATACACAAGAGCATCTTGGTCATAAAGTGTACAAAACCCTTGTGCCCAGAAATATCCGCGTTTCCGAAGCCCCATCTTTTGGAAAACCCGCCCTGTTATATGATATGCACTGCTCAGGATCCAAGGCCTATCTTTCTCTGGCGCAAGAGTTTATTCAACGTGAAAGGTGCGCACCATGACACATCCCACAACGCAGCGGCGTAAGACATTGGGGCAAGGCTTATCCGCCCTACTTGACCACACCTATGAAAGCAACCGCCCCCTTGGCAACGAGATTACGTACTTCAACCCTGAACAGTTTGTGATGGGCAAATACCAACCCAGGCGGGCTTTTGATGAAGCTGCCTTGGCAGAATTGGCCGCTTCTATCAAATCTCAAGGCATTTTGCACCCTGTCATTGCGCGCTATGGCGAGCAGAATGATGTGGAGCTCATCTCAGGTGAGCGGCGCCTGCGGGCTGCCCACATCGCCGGCCTTAAAGAAGTTCCTTGCCGCCTCTTAGACATTTCTGAAAAAGATGCGTTAGAGATCAGCCTGCTTGAAAATGTACAACGTGCAGATCTCTCCCCCATTGAGGAAGCCCGGGGCTATGACAAGTTGATTCGTGACCTTGAGTATACGCAAGACATGTTGTCAGAAAAAGTGGGCAAAAGTCGCACCCACCTCACCAACATGTTGCGTTTGCTTAAACTCCCCCTGTCAGTACAAGAATGCATTAACAAGGGTGAGCTTTCTGCTGGTCACGGGCGCGCCTTGGTGGGACTTGACGGGGCTGAGGGGTTGGCGGAAAAAGCGATCCACCAAGGGTGGAGTGTGCGCCAAACAGAGCAAGCCGCAAGCCAGATCAAAAAAACGGGCACCCATGACCTCAAACCCAGTGCATCTCCCCTGACACATCCAGAAGAAGAAGCCTTAAGCCATCAACTCAAAGAAATGACGGGGCTTGATATTGCTGTGAAGTTGAAAAAGCATGGCGGTTTTATTCAAATGCATTTTAACAATCCGCGCGATCTGGACATGATTTTTCAAAAACTCACCGCCGCTTTTACCCGCCCACCCTCAACTTCTGCATGAGGGGACGCTTCTTTTTATCGTTTTTATGAGGCCATGGTTAAGACGTCCGCTCCCAACACCTCCCTTCGCCCTGCACACTCTCTTTGGGTATACGCGCGCGCGTTCTGGCTGATGCTCTTCCTTTTTTTGTGCTGGCACGCACCGTGTATCTCAGCACCCGTGCACTTCCAAAAAGGCTCTCTTGTGCGTGATTGTGAGATAGAAGACATCCTACGCAGCTATCTCGACCCCATCCTCATCAAAGCAGGCCTGAACCCTGCCACTGTCCGTATGTTTTTGGTGATTGATCCCACCATCAATGCGCTGTCAGCGCCAGGGCCACTCATCTTGGTGAACACTGGGCTAATTTTGCGGTGCACACGAGCGGAAGAGCTGATTTCGGTGTTGGCGCACGAAACGGGCCACGTGAAAGGACGGCATATCTTAGGGCGCCTAGAAGCCTTTAAAAAAGCCACCACCCCTTATCTTGTGTCGGTGGGGCTAGGCGCACTCTTGTCAATCTTGACGCAAAATCCTGCCGGGCTTCTTTTAGGCGCAGGTGTGGGTCAGAGTGTGGCCACCGACAGCCTCTTGTCCTTCACGCGGGATCAAGAAATGCAGGCAGACATCATTTCATTTAATCTGCTCAATCAGTTGGGTTGGCCCACCACCGGCACCATCACATTGTTTCAAAAAATTGAAGATCTGAATGCGCTGCTTTATAGCCCCCAACGCAATTATATGCAAACCCACCCTTCGGGGCCTGAGCGTATTCGTATGGCCCAAAAAGCCAACCAGAGCGAACATCACCTCCCCCCACGCTTTCAACAAAGCTTTGATCGGCTGAAGGTCAAAATTTTTGCCTACCAAAACAAACCAGACGCGGTGCGTAAAGATGCTTTTGTAAAAAAATCACCCTTCAAATATTATGCCCTCGCCATCGCAGATTACCGGCAAGGCAGATTCAACCAGGCGCTTCACAACCTTGATCACCTGAAACAGACAGATCACTCGCCTTATATTTCAGAATTTCGCGCTCAAATCTATTTTGAGCAAGGTCAACACAACGACGCCTTAAAAGCCATCAATGACGCACTGACGCACATCAAAAGGCCCCATGCCAGTCTTTATATTCTCAAAGCCCGCATTTGCCTGCAGATGCCCTCTTGCGATGCGCCGGTGGAGGGGCTGTTGCGACAAGCCATTTACCTTGAGCCCTTCAATGCTGAACCTTGGTATTATTTGAGCATTCTGGCGTCAAGAAAACACCATGAGGGCGAAGCACTTATCTATCTCACAGAACATTATGTGCGCCTGGGTGATATCAAGAGAGCCAAAGCATGTTTGACCAAAGCCAAGTGCGTGATCAAACCCAAGGACCCCATGTTTGTGCACCTCAAAGATTTAGATCAGGCCATTGCCTATGCAGCCCGCATCACCTAAGTGAGGCCGCGCTTTTTTGCCAGAGACATTTCTTTTTTAAAAAAAGTGCCGTATGATGGTGCACAGGTTTTCTTTGGACGTTTTCTCATGTCTGTTCTCAATGACCGTTGGATTCGAGAGGCGGCGCTGGAGGGCATGATCTCTCCGTTTGCTGATCGACAAGCCCGTGACGGCACGGTGTCTTATGGATTGTCCTCCTATGGCTATGATGCCCGTGTGGGGGATGAGTATCGCATTTTTACCAACACCAATCACACCCTTGTAGACCCCAAACATTTTGACACCACCAGCTTTGTCACGCACAAGGGGCCTGAGTGTATCATTCCTCCCAACAGTTTTGCCCTCGGCCACACGGTAGAGCGTTTTAAGATTCCCCGTGATGTGCTGGTGGTGTGTTTGGGCAAGTCCACTTATGCCCGTTGCGGCATTATTGTGAATGTCACGCCCTTAGAGCCCGAATGGGAGGGGCACGTGACCTTAGAATTCTCAAACACCACCCCCTTGCCGGCCAAGATCTATTCGTTTGAAGGCGCGTGTCAGTTTTTGTTTCTCAAAGCCAATGAGGTGTGTGAGGTTTCTTATAAAGACCGCGCCGGCAAATATATGAACCAGCCTGCCTCGGTTGTGTTGCCTTTTGTGCAGAATATGAAATAGGACGATATTTTGGATAGACTGGTTATTTCAGGGGGGCATGCGTTGTGCGGGCGCGTTGCCATTGACGGCGCCAAAAATGCGCTTCTCCCTCTTATGACGGCCTCGTTGCTGACAACCGATCCGCTTCATTTGCACAATGCGCCTCCGCTGGCCGACACCTTCACCATGATGCGTTTACTTCAACACCTAGGCGTGGATGCCCACTATCATCCAAATCACAAAAAGATTGCTTTGTGCGCGTCTGTCATCCAAACAGAGAAAGCACCCTATGACATTGTGCGTAAGATGCGTGCGTCGATTTTGGTTTTGGGACCTCTGCTTGCACGCCACGGGCATGCCCATGTTTCTTTGCCCGGGGGATGTGCCATTGGCTTGAGGCCCGTTAATCTTCACATTGATGCGCTTCAAAGCCTGGGGGCGTTGATCACCTTAGAAGACGGTTATATTCATGCGCGCGCACCCCAGGGCGGACTGCGCGGCGGCGTTTACACCTTTCCTTCCGTTTCCGTCACGGGGACAGCCAATTTGCTGATGGCGGCAACCTTGGCTCGCGGAGGCACCACCATTCACAACGCTGCCACAGAGCCTGAAATCACAGATCTGGCCACCTGCCTGATCTCTATGGGTGCCACCATCGAGGGCTTGGGCACACGCACCCTTACCATCACCGGCACATCCAGTCTCCATGGCGCCACACACACGGTGCTTCCTGACCGCATTGAAACCGGCACCTACATCCTGGCGGCCACCATCACGGGCGGCGATGTATATCTTGACAACACCACCCTTGACTTGCTGCCAACGTTTGTCTCCCTGCTTCAAAGCATGGGTGTTGTTTTTGACGAGCAAGACAATCACGTGCGCGTCAATAGCCCCCCACCGGGCGACATGCAGGGGGTGAATATTCAAACGGCGCCTTATCCGGGCTTTCCCACCGACCTGCAGGCGCAAACCATGGCACTGCTCACCCTTGTCAACGGACAAAGCCAGATTCAAGAAACGATTTTTGAAAACCGTTTGATGCACGTGGCTGAGCTGTTGCGTATGGGCGCGAAACTCTCTGTCAAAAACCACATTGTCCACATTGAAGGCCGGGAAAAACTCACCCACGCCTCTCTCATGGCCACTGACCTCAGGGCTTCAGCCTGTCTTGTGCTGGCCGCCTTAGCCACACAGGGAGAAAGCATCATCCAACGTCTTTATCACCTAGATCGTGGCTATTATAATCTTGAGCAAAAGCTGGCAGGCTGTGGTGCTGATATTCGGCGCGTATCCGGCGGACTACCCGCCCATAAAGCTGACACCTCCCACGCATTATAAAACCATCGGCCTGCGCAAAGTCTTTATCACGAACGCATGGCAGAAGAACATCCCACCACTGATACATTTTTTATAAAAGGCGACCTCCTCAGCTATCTGGTCAACATTCCTCACATTTTATAAAGCCTCCTGAATCAAGAACCTCTGCGTAAACGTCTGACCCACATCCGTTTCTCCCCCAAAAGCGCAATCCATCACAAACATTGTCAAATAACGTTTTTTTTAACACCTCTTTTTGTGCGCAAGACCACAAAAATCATAAAAAAAGCAATAAAGAAGACAGACTAGCCCGTCATGAATGCTTTTTTTGACAGAACCGACACAGTGAAGAATATTTTTTATTGTATTGGTTTACTTGATGACGTTTCGTTTTTTTCTTGCCCTGATGTCGGCCTCCCTTCCTTTTACACACAGTGCTCTTCCTGCCATGTATGGTGGTGATGATGATACATCCTGCAAGCAAGGGGCCTTTGCACCCTCAGCACCTCCCCTGCCTGCGCCTCTTCAGCATTTGGATGACAACGCTCGCAAGGATTTATTGAACAATCCGACCATACAAGGGTTTGATGATAATGGCCGCTCCCTATATATGACTCCACGCTTCACCCTGATAACTTTTCCTCATCAACAACACCTTCTACCCCCTCTTTTGAGCAATACGTAAAGGAAAGGGAGGAGGCGCTTGCCCGAATTGATCCTGACGTTATCACGGCACAGAAAATGAAGGAGAGAGAGGACCGCCTTTCAACCACCCCTAGCAAACCCGGCGCAAAAAAGAAAAAGAAGAAGAAAGGTCAAAGCCATCAACCACACAGTCGTAAGACACGCGTTGCCTCCTCTGCTGTAGCAGTGCCCAACTGGCATTCACCTTATCCACGCGCACCTGGTCATGAATGCACATGGCCCCATGCCCCTTATGAGAGCACTTCTTATCTCAGCCCTTCTCAACCTTACACACAACGGCGCACCCCTGCCTAATGGCGGGTATCTTCCTGCACCCTCTTTTGCACCTCCCTATTCCGGTGGCCAGGGTGGTGACATGTCTTCCCTAACCTATTCTCTGGAGAGTATGCAGGTTTCACAGCCATTCGCAGCATTTGTTTCACCAGAAAGATCTCCTTGGTCTGCACCTACAAGTGTTTATGGATCAAGCGAAACGCCCGCCTTGGGAACCGCTTCACATGTCTTTTTAAGACAACCAGCACACGAAAGGCGTCCTTTCTCCTGACAGGGACAGTATTTTTTGACATTCAACTGAAAGAGCTGTTTTTGCACCCCTGACACTTTGTGCGTGCTTGCACGCCTCATTCCCTCTTTTTTCTGGGCCCCTCTCTTCTCCTCATCCATATCTGCCTTCTTAACAAAAGGATTCAGACATGAATGGCTAATAAAGGCTTTCAATTACCTAGCTTTTCTTTTTTTACTTGAAAAAAGTAAAATAAATATACATTTTATATAAAAATAACAACATAAGTTATGTGGAGGTTTGTATGTGGGGTGTTATAGGTCTGTTTTTGTGTGCACTGCTTCATCATAAGCCCCTTTTTGCCACGGGGGCTCACCAGTGCAAACGTGCATCCGTCACTAATACCACCTGGGACGCTGATGCTCATACCCTCCAACAACCCATCTCTCCCAAAAAAGAGCCTACACCCCTGAAAAACTCAGGACCCATGGATAAAAGAAGTCTTTGCCTTGCTTTAATGAAGGAAGAAGGGATCTCGGCATCAAAAATCAGTAGAAAAACGGGCATTGCATCCCGCACGATTTACGCGTGGCTCGAAACTAACAAATCTGCCACCAGAAAAGGGGCATTATTTGTAGACTGGCTTTATGATGCTTTGTCAAGCGAAGGTAATATTGATTGGAGCACGTGTCCCAGACCTAACTTCTATCGCAAAAGAGTGTCCTTTTCTATGCTTCTGCCACCAGCACAAGAAACTCTATCCCTCCAAAAGGATCGGCCCTCAAGCCCCTGGCCAGACAACCCTCCTGAAGAAGCCTTGCCTCTTAACCCTTCAGAGCCGGCACGCGCGCGCAGCCCTTTAGACGAAGAAGAAGCTTTGGCTGAAGCGCCGCAGACGCCGCCCTTCATTTCCTATGTGCCCTCTGTTTATCGACCTCAGCCCACACCTATACTTTTGGCCCCAGAAGACCTTTCCGATCAGTTGCACACAACAGCTGCCCCCCGACTTTTGTTGCCTCTTTATATGAAGGCATGGTGTTTTCATCGTGAAAAATTGGACCTGCTTGAGCAGGCGCAGTATTTTCATCGCCAAAATCTTGATACCCTTCAGCAGGCCATCCTCAGCTTGCACCGCCATCAGTCAGATGAGCCCTTTCTCCACGACGCGCCCTTCCCTGGTTCAGCCCCTTTTCCAAGCCCGATGCCTGGCCCCTCCACTTCCTACAGACAACCACCACCTCCTACAACCCAAGACCCACCACCTGACACATCTGAAACTTCTTTTGACAGTTTGCTTGATAACTCTCTTGAATCCATCCCTTCCTTTAGCTCTGCAGAACCCAGTAGATCCAGCACCTCTTCGCTGACGTCTGAAAGCCTTAAAACCGACCCCTTAGGCGACAGCCATAACCTTGTGAAAAGACTGCATCATCACAGTGCGTTGATCATGCCCCCGCCCAAAAAACTTTAGCTCTGCAGAACCCAATAGATCCAGCACCCCTTCGCTGGCGTCTGAAAGCCTTAAAACCGAGCCCTTAAACAACAGCCATAACCTTGTGAAAAGGCTGCATCATCACAGTGCGTTTATCATGCCCCCGCCCAAAAAAGCCTACAAAAGAAGATTCTATACCGTTCACAGCACACCCTCACCTTCGGGTTCATGCATGCTGGACAGTGTGTCTTTCAGGGCTTTGAGCACCTCATCTGAAGACGGTTCTCCCACACAAGCACCTTGGGCCAATGAAGCTTTCCCGCCCCCACGTCCATCAAAGGATGTGAACACGGTTTTCAGCAAAGAAGGTGCGTCCAAGAGCGCCCCTTGTACGCCCAACACCACAGACGTCTTCCCGCCTTGGGGCGCGAGCATCACCAACACAGACACGGGGTTTTGATCACGCAGCTTGTCCACCATAACGCGCAGATCATCCATAGACATGCCTGGACAATGGCGCACACACAGGAAAATCCCTGAAGGCGTTGTGGCGGTGGCCTCTTTGATATCGGTGGCGGAGGTTTGTGGCCCTTGCTTGGCGCGCAAGCCCAGAGCTTTCTTCTCCTGCAGCACTGCATCAATCTTATCTGTCAAGGTCTCAAGCGAGGCCCCAAGCAGGGTTTTGGCTTGACCCAACACCTGATCAAGGTGGCGCACATAGTCCTCGGCAGCCTCAGCGGCGCAGGCTTCAATACGACGCACGCCTTTGGCCACCCCTGATTGAGACACAATTTTAAAAAACCCAAGCTCACCTGTGTTGCACACGTGGGTGCCACCACACAGCTCTTTTGAAAAAGGGAGGGCTTCGTCCCCCATGGAAACCACGCGCACCTGGTCCCCATAACGCTCTCCAAAAAGAGCCATGGCCCCACCTTCCCGTGCGGCCTCAGGCGTCATGATGTGGGTGTGCACAACCTTGGCTTCACGAATGTGGGCATTCACCATGGCTTCAATACGCATGCACTGATCGGGCGTTAAGGCCCCTTGATGGCTGAAATCAAAACGTAGACGGCTAGGCGTCACCAATGACCCTTTTTGAATGACGTGATCGCCCAACACGCGTCGCAGCGCTGCATGCAAAAGATGGGTGGCAGAGTGGTGAACCGCCAAAGCCTGGCGCCGGCTCTCATCCACAACCAAGCGTACACGTTGCCCCACACGAAATCTTCCTGACACCATGCGGGCATGATGCAAGATAAGGTCGTGGGCGACCTGGGTGTCCACGACTTCCGCGCGCCCGCCTTCCTCTCCTTCAAGGGTGCCACAATCGCCCTGCTGGCCACCGGCTTCACCATAAAAAGGGGTGGCATCAAATACAAGCTGGGCCGCTTGCCCTTCAGCCACCTCATCTACGCGTTGTCCGTCCACCACAATGGCTCGCAGCGTAGCCTCATGGGCGGGGGCATCATGCCCCACAAACGCAGAAGGGGGTAAAGCTTTTTGAAGCTCGGTATACACACCTTCTGAGGATGCCACTGTAAAGCGTTGCCCCAAACGGGCACGTTTTTTCTGCGCAGACAGAGCCTCATCAAACCCCTGACGGTCGAAAGTCAGCTGTTTTTCCGCCAACAAATCTTCTAACACATCCACCGGTAATCCATAGGTATCATAAAGCAAAAAAGCATCCTCACCTTTGAGCGTGCCACCGGGCGCAAGGTCGGCTATTTTTTTCTGAAACACCCCTTCACCCCGATCCAGCGTTTCGGCAAACCCTTTTTCCTCAGAGGTAAGCGTTGTGGTAATGAAGGAAGAAGCTTGCGCTAACTCACCATGACTTGCCCCCATGGTACTGACAAGGGCGGGGAACACATCGGCCAAAAAAGGCGTGCGCGCGCCCAAGGTTGTACCATGCCGCATCGCGCGCCTGAGAATCCGCCGCAGCACATACCCGCGCCCTTCAATGCTGGGCACCACCCCATCAGCCATCAAAAAAGCCCCAGCCCGCACATGGTCAGCAATGACGTTGAACGAGGCATGATGCTGAGGCGTCTGTGGGTATGACAAGACGTCAGAGATTTTCTTTTTGAGCGCAAGAAAAATGTCGGTTTCATAGTTATCATCTGTGCCTTGCATCACGGCCGCGAGACGCTCAAGCCCGATGCCCGTGTCCACACCAGGATGAGGTAGAGGCGATTGCGTGCCATCTTTTTTCTGGTCAAATTGCATAAACACTAGATTCCAGATTTCTACAAAGCGCCCGCCATCTTCGTCTGCCGTACCAGGTAAGCCCCCCGGCAGATGCGCGCCATGGTCATAGAAAATCTCTGTACACGGACCGCAAGGCCCTGTTTCGCCCATGGACCAAAAATTATCATCCCCTTCAATCGACAAAATGCGATCGTCCGTAAATCCCGTCACCTTGCGCCAAAGACGGCGTGCCTCTGTGTCGGTGGGGTAAACGGTGATCCACAGGCGCGCTGGGTCAAGCCCCAACGTTTGGGTCAGAAATGTCCAAGCATAGACAATGGCCTCTTCCTTAAAATAATCACCAAAGGAAAAATTACCCAACATTTCAAAAAAGGTATGGTGCCGTTTGGTGTAGCCCACCATATCCAGATCATTGTGCTTTCCCCCGGCGCGCACACATTTTTGTGCTGAGGCCGCTTTGGTGAATGGGCGCGTTTCATCCCCCATAAAAACACGCTTGAACGGCACCATGCCAGCATTGACAAACAAAAGCGACGGATCGTCTTGAGGGACCAGCGGCACAGAAGGCACAATCGCATGATTGCAGGTTTTGAAAAAATCTAAAAAGGTCTGTCTTAATACCGCTGCCGTTTGCATAACTTAATCCAACTTCTTACACACCATCGCTTCATGGGGCTACCCCCCTTAGGTAAAGCGACGCACATCTATTTGCATCCCATCATAGGCGGGCACCACACCTGCTGGCAATTGGTTTTTCAGGGCGTCATAATCTAAAAAAGAGCTCATGTGAATCAGCACGGCCAGTTCAGGCTTGATGTAAGAAATCCATGACAGCACTTGCGCTAAATCGGCGTGTCCCACCCTGGCCTTGGTGTCTAAACAGCCCACAAACCACAAGCGCACACCTTTCAAAAGCGTGAGGGCTTCTTCTGAAAGATGCTTCACATCGGTTGAATACGCCCACGTACCAAAATGATAGCCCACCGACTCAATTGCCCCATGATGTTGCATAAACGTCTTCACGGTTTGCCCCTGCCACGTAAAAGAAGGCCGAAGCGTGTGGGGCTGAAAAAAAGGCTTATAAAAGGCCGGGCATGTATCCCCTTGACCATCATCAATCAAATAGCCAAAAGCTTGGCGCACAACATCCAGCGTGACCTCATCACCATAAAGCGGAATGTTTTGTCCATGGGCATAAGCCATAGGTTTGATTTCATTCAGCCCCAGCACATGGTCAGCATGGGCATGGGTGAGAAACACACCATGAACCTTTTGAATCCCTTCCCGCAACAGCTGCGCCTTCAGATCAGGCCCGGCGTCTATCAGCCACGTTTCTTCTTGTGACTCAATGGCCAACGAAGTGCGCGTGCGCCGATTTTTGGGATTAGCTGGATCGCACGCCCGCCAGTCTCCCAAAATAGAAGGTACTCCTGCCGATGAACCACACCCCAAAACCCTCAGGTGCATGGCGGTGATGCTTTCGCAAAGAGGGTAAAAAAATTATCCGTTGTCGCGCGGGCAACGTCGTCAAAAGAAAGGCCCCGAAGCTCAGCCAATTTTTCGGCCGTATAACGCACAAACGCAGATTCATTTCGCTTGCCCCGATGGGGGTGCGGCGCAAGAAAGGGGGCATCGGTTTCTACCAACACACGATCCAAGGGGGCATAGCGCGCCACCTCTTGCACCACCTCGGCTTTTTTAAAAGTAAGGATGCCAGAAAAAGAGAGATAGCACCCCAAGTCAAGACAGGCTTTGGCAAAGGCCAAGCTGCCCGAAAAGCAATGGATCACGGCACGCAGCCCCCACGTCTTGACCCCTTCTTTGAGCATGGCAGCCGTGGCTTCCTCAGCATCACGGGTGTGCACCACCAGGGGAAGATCCAGGGTGTGCCCCGCCTCCATATGACAAGCAAAAAGCGCTTCTTGATGGGCAGCATCAAAGGGAGTGTGGAAAAAATCAAGCCCCGTCTCCCCCAGGCCCACCACCTTTTTATGGGACGCCTGCGCGCACAGGGTGTGCGTGAGCCCCTCTTGATCCACATCCTTGCTATCACAGGGGTGCACACCGATGGTGGCATAAAGGTCGGGGTAGGTATCCGCAAGCGCCAGCACCTTTGACCACCCTTGCGGTTTGGTGCCAATAGAGAGCACCGTTCCCACGCCCGCCTCACGGGCACGCGCCCACAAGAGGTCGTGCTCATGCTCAAACTCTTCAAAATCCCAGTGAGCGTGAGAATCCACAAGCATCGCGTTGACCATTTGGTGACATTGCTTCAACTATAACTGCGAACCAGACTGCCCGCAAGCAATGTCCACCCATCCGCCAACACAAAGAAAATCACCTTAAAAGGCAAAGACAACATCATGGGCGGGAGCATCATCATGCCCATCGACATCACAACTGATGCCACCACTAAATCAATCACCAGAAAGGGAATAAAAATCAAAAACCCAATCTCAAAGGCACGCTTCAGCTCAGACAACATAAAAGCCGGAATCAAAATGCGAAAAGGCGTTTCGTGAGGTTCTTTGATTTCTTGTATTTTTCCCATATCCATAAAGGCCGCCAGCTCTCTTTTGCCCACGTGTTTAAGCATAAACGTGCGGAAGGGTTCAGACGCACGCTCAAGCGCTTTTTCTTCCGAAATTTTGGATGCTAAATAGGGTGCAATACCTTGCTGATAGGACTCATCCAAGGTGGTGTGCATGGTAAAAAACGTAAGAAAAAGCCCCAAACTGATCAGCACACTGGTGGGGGGGGACTGCCCCAATCCCAGGGCATGACGCAATAAAGAGAGCACCACCACAATGCGCGTAAATGAGGTTACCATCACCAAAATCGACGGCGCCAACGACAACACCGTCAACAAAGCCATCAGCGTCAGCAGACGCGCAGAAAATGAACCCTCATTTAAATTAAGGGTCAGTTTTTCGGCATAAAGAGGCTGTGTGATCACCAGGGATACAACGAAGAAAAAAAGAGAACGAATCTTTATTGGCAGACGGACGAAGGGTATGATCATTTTTTCATGGCGGGTGGAAAATCTTTTTGTTCATCAAAGAGGGTGACATGATCCCCTTTGGGTGAAATCAGAATCATGCCCTGACTGAAGGGGCACGAAAAAAGCACAATTTTGCGATCTCCATCTAACGGACACACATCTAATACACGAGTCATTTTGCCTGTGTTTTTTCGTGACGATGGCCACCCCATATCCCGCACGAAAAAGCGCACAAACCATGCCAGGAAAAACACAGCCAAAAGTCCAAAAGCTATTTTGAGCAACTCGTGATCTGAAAAATACTCTTGTATATCCAGCATAACTGCGTCCATAGTCACTGATAGAGCTTGGCAACGCTGTGTTGAGAGTTCACCACATTGATGGCCCCTGAATGATCCTTGGTGATTTTGCCAATGGCTTCTGTCAGGTCCTCCCAGAGCCCTTGCAACTTTCCCAAATTTTCGGAGGATACCACCTCTTGCCCCAAAAGCTCGGTAAGATAGGCCTCATTTTTTTCAAAAAGGATTTTGAGCGTGTCATTCATATGCGCTTTGAGGCGATTTTTCATTTCTTGTGACAATAAAAGTTGATGCTCAAATATTGTCTTCAATAAATCATCTGAAGCCATATCATGTATCCTCACAAAAAGATTTATCCATAAATTTCAGGAAAATACTTTACATCTTCTTAAGAAAAACAATCTAGCGTACAGAAAAACACAAACATCTTCTGACAACGCTGCCCATCATGAATGTTTTTTCTATGATCAACGCCCGCATGGACCACGAAACTGGCTCTTTACGTGTGACGTCAGAAAATATGGCCAACCTGCACACCGCCCGCTATAAGGCCCGCATGACCTTGCCGCTTCAATTTGATGAGGCCATGAAAGATCTGGACCTTGTATGCACACAAAAAGGGCATATGCACGGGCACCCCGTTTCACCGCACCTGAATATTGTAGAAGATAAGACAGGCATTCCCTCGCTTACAGGCAACACCGTGGCCTATGGGCATGAGCTTGAAAAAGCCAACCAATCCTCAAACTGGCATGGACAGATGGTGCGTTTTTATCATGCCAATCTCCAGATGCTGTCTGAAGTGCTGAAAAAGACCTAATCGCTTATGCAGTCTGTTTTGCCCTCCCTTTATCAATCATGGCACGTGCTGTCTCGCGGCATGCAGATCCAATCTACAAGGGCCCTGATTGCCGCCCAAAACTTTACCAACGCTGAAAGCGTGGGGCGCACGCCGGATGAGTCACCCTATGTGCGCAAAATGGTAGAAATCCAGGCTGACAGTCAGCCGTTTTCTAACGTGGTCATGCCCAAAATTCGGAAAATTTCTGATGACCCGGCGCCTCCACGCATGGTCTATATGCCAGGTCACCCCGCAGCTGATAGCAAAGGGCTCGTCAAAACACCGCACATCAACAAACCCCTTGAGGCCATGGATTTTAAAGACGCCAACCTTGGCACGGCAGGATGTGCCCGGCTTTATGCCCTCACCACCCACATGCTCCAAAGCGTGCATAATTTGATGAAGCAAGACGTATGACGCTCCCTCCGCCTGTGGGCATTCCGCCTATCCCTGTTGTCTCACACTTATCCTTAACGCCGGTGCCTGAAGCTGGTCATACAGCCGCAAGCATGACAACCCCCTTTGTTGAGCTTGTGGGCAACACCGCCAAGCAAACCCGCGACATGCTGAGTGAGGCGGAGTATCTTGAAAAGCAGGCAGCAGCTGGTCTGGCTGACCCCCAAGATGTGGCCACCAACGTTGTCAGCGCCCGCGCCATGGTGCAACAATTTTCTTCCCTTCTGCGCGCATCCGTGGCGGCCTATCAAGAGGTGATGCGCATCAACCTCTAACCCTTGGGTGAACGGCAAATCTACCCTATGCTCCCCCTTTTGCTGCCCTCTACAACCCCAGCCATGCTGGGGTACACGAATCGTCGTCAACATCAGAAGTATTGAATACGACATATATTTTAAATAATTTATATATTTCATCCCCATACTCCACACCCCTTTCTTTTTGCCTATCAAAAACAAAAATAAGGTCAAAATAAAAAGGTTTGTCCATTTTATGTCTTGTTTTTCTTTTTTCGTCTTGCTGTGGATGGCCGCAGGTGGGACAACCCAGGGGTATGCTGTCTATAACCGGCATCTTGACCTGCCTGACTACAGTCACCTTTCATCTTCACCAAGCTCACACTCACAATCACATTCAGAGGCCTCAGCCCCCCCTTGGGATGCTTTCTCCCCCCCCCTCACAACCCGTCACCCAACCTCTCAGGATGAACAACCTCACCGCCCAAGATTTGTTAGATCGCATAGAGCCGCTGACCTTTAAGGAAAAAAAGGAGGTAGTGGCAACCTTAACGAACCTTCGTTCCTATAATTATCATATTGTGACTTTTCTGGAAGATGGCGGCAGGGGTGATGCTGTGCCTCACGTGCGAAAAGCGCTTTCTTACGTCATTCATGAAGAGCTTATGGGGCCTTATGTCCATGATTTTGTGAAAGCCCATGTCAGCCAACTCGAAGATCATATTGCTAAGGCCACGTCCAACAAAAAAAGAAAGCTGCATAGCGCTCTCAAGCAATCATCTCGCCATAAAAAACAGGATATTTGCGCAGTATATAAAAGAATCCGCATGCCCGGACGCATTTTTCACAGCCACGAACAAGGCGAGCCCTTACATACCTTGTTTCCCAAAAAGGCTTATGATTTTTTTACGCATAATTTTCGCTCTCAAACACTCACTGGCGGTGCTTTAGAGCACTGTTATTATCACAACCGCGGATTTCACAAACGAAGTACACGGAAAAAAATCATGAAACCCATTCACGCCTATCTGGAACAACATGCCGACCATACGTTCATTGAAACGCACCAAGGGTTATGGAATGTCGCCTACAATAACGCGGACGTGGTGGAGAAACGACGCCTTAAAAAGATGTTAAAGAAAAGTGAAAAAAAATGCCCACGCTGAGAGAAAACAGCCCTATCACCACATCTTCTTGTCGACAGCTTTTGATCCATAAAGAGCCTCGGCGATCTGCACGGCATTAAGGGCGGCTCCTTTTCTGAGGTTGTCTGCCGCCGCCCAAAACGCCACGGTGCTGGGTGAAGGCACACGCAGCCGGCCCAAAAATACCTTATCTTCACCCGCCACCTCCATCACAGAAAAAGGGTTCTCTGGCATCACACAACCTGGAGCCTTTTCAAGCAATGTACGCGCCTCTTTCAAAGAGGTGGGTCTGCCCACATCCACCACAACCGAGAGGCCATGACCCACCAACGTAGGCACACGCACAGAGGTGGCTATCACCTCAATCTGACGGCCCAAAATGGTGCGGGTTTCTTGCTGAATCTTGTCTTCTTCACCTGAAACGCCCCTATCATCCACGTCGCCGATGCGCGGCAGCACATTGCAGGCAATGGGGGCGTCAAAAGGACTAACTACACGCTGATTTTCCACCTTCGCCTTCTGGCTTATCTCATTTTGGAAGCCCTCTTCCCCGTTTGTTGCTTCTTGACTTTTTATTGCCTGAGAGGCGCGCTCCCTCATCACAGCGCTCATTTCGGCAAGCAAGGTATCCATGCCCTGCTTGCCTGCCCCCGACACAGACTGATAGGTCGAGACCACAACGCGCACCACACCCAACGCCTTGTGAAGCGGCGCCAACGCCATCACCAAAGGAATCACCACACAATTGGGGCTACACACAATTTGCGTGTCGGCCCTTTGCAAAAGCTCACCATTCACTTCGGGCACCACCAGAGGAGCCTGCTGGCGATAGAGCGCCGATTTATCAATGATGCGTGCGCCTCGCTCAAGGGCATCAGGCAAAACCCTGCGCGCAACCTGTTCGTCTACAGCTGAAAAGACAAGGTCATTCTCCTCAAACAGAAAACCTTCACAGCTACGCACCTCAAGAGCGCGATCCCCCATGAAAACATGGTCCCCTGCTGAGCGGGCTGACGCCAAGGCCACCACATGCGCGCTAGCAAAGGCTCGCTCATGCAAAATAGACAGAATCCCACGCCCAACGGCCCCCGTGGCGCCTAAGACAACAACGCGCACCCTGGCCCTTTCCTCCGCACCCACATATAGTCAAACGGAATGCCCGCCACCGGCAGCAGCAAGGCGTAAAGAATAATATTCCTGCCAGCACCCCACAAAATCCATGCACACAAAACCGTGCCACCCACACCCACCAAACGGCGAGACCACTTGGTCATACTGACTTTGCGCCAATACACAAAAACGCACAACGCATAAATGCCCACACTTGACACCACCGACACATCAATCACAAAACGCACCTGCGTGGCCAAATCACGACTCGACAGCATGATCAAACACACAAACAGCAAGAACGAGGAAATGATGATACCAAACACCGGCACGCCGCGGGTGTTGGTTTGGGCAAAAATCTTAGGAAAGAAACCATCTTCAGCCGCCCCCTTCGCCACCTGACCCATGGCCAAAATCCACGCATTCATGGCCGCCACACACACAACGATCACAAAAAAGGCCATCAGGCGCCCCGAGCCGCCCCCTAACAAGCGCTCCAACGCCAAGCTATAAGGCATCACCACTTGCGAAAGCTCATGCCGCGGCACAAGCCCCATCACAGAAACGCTGTTCAGCACATACAAACATAGGGCCAGCAACGTGCCCCATACCAAGGCCTTGGGTAAGGTTTTCTCAGGATTATCCACACTCCCTGCAGGCGCCGTAATGGCCTCAAGGCCCAAAAACCCCCACAACATCATCAACCCCGCATGGTTTAACACTTTATACCACGGCTCCGGCGTCGGATTGAACGGTTTGAGAAAATCCACCTGAAAGAAAAACAAAGCCGCCAAAGGAAACAGCACCAATGGAAAAAACTTAATCACCGTCAGGCACAGCTCCCACGTCCCCGATGCCTCAACCCCGTAAAGATTAAGCACCGTCAGCCCCACAAGCACGGCCGTTTCAAAAAAGAGAATCAACCACAAATCATGGGGCAACCCCAACAGCGTGCACATGGCCGATGCAATGCTGCCCAACACCGGCGCTGAACTCAGCCATGCCAACACCCAATATGTCCAGGCCACATAAAACCCCCACCGCCGGTTCACTCCCTTTGTCACATAGACATGAGGTCCGCCCGTAAAGGGATAAAGACGGCACAAGCCTGCAAACACCAGCGCCAAACACACAGCACCTGCCCCCGCCAGGCCCCACGCAAAAAGCCCCAGGGTGCCAAACGGCGCCAAGGTATGGGGAAAAAGAAAAACGCCCGACCCGACCTGGCTGCTCACCACAAAGGACAAAACAGCCCAAAACCCCATTTTATAATTTGACACGCGCCCACCTCTATTGCCGCAAAACACTGGCTCAGGATGGGCACTATTTATACCCGTGTCAAGCTTTTCGCACGTGGCTTTTCCCTTTGTAAGGACACGCTATTCATGAAAAGAACGTTTAGCACATCTATCATGACAACGATTTTGCGAAAACTGATGATATTGCTTGTGATTCTCTAGTGACTCCACGCTTCTCAACATATCACGATGGTTCAATGAATCATGAAACACTTCATGGTTCATCTGTTGATTACAAGCTTCGATACACCGCTGGTAGGATTGTCCAGACGCACTTTTTTGTGTGCGCGCCATCTGGGAAAGAGGTGGTCCATACGCGTTGGCACAAAACACCAGCAAAAAAAGAAAACCCAATCCACGCATCGCACGCACCCACAAAAAATCACCCCACCTATAATGTCTATTATAGAGCAAAAACTATTTAGAGAATATTACTATATGTCAAAATTTGACGAATAAGAAATATGCGCCTCTATAGGTAGACCTCGGGATGAAAGAGAGAGGACAAGCTTGGTCACGGCGTCAGGATCGTTGCAAAAAACCCGCAGGCGCGACGCCGACAGCCCAACCCCTTCTAGATGCATGGTTGCCATCAACACGACGATACAAAAGAAAGGTGCGGCCACACCAAGGGGGGGAGGTGGGCACAACACCTTGTATTTACATAGTATTTTATGAATGTTTAACGATGGGTTAACATACCCCCACTTTTCTTTTTTTTATTCATCCATGCTCAAGAGGTTCAAACCTTGGAGAAAAACCTCTCTCCTTGGAGCACGCACCCATATATTTTATAAAAAACGGGTCGCTTTGACAGGTCGTTTTGTAACGCCTGCACCACAGGCTAACCCTTTGCTTGAAAGGTGCATATCTTGTGCGTAAAATGCTTGTTCTCACAGGGGTTTTGTGCCACTCTTCTCAGGATACACAGGCACTTCCCTTTCCTGGTGATGGTTGTTTTTGCAGGCACGCGCAAACGTTTTTTTTGGCTGGGCCTTGTGGGCGGGGTTTTGTGGTTATGGCTTTATGGATTAGGCCTCTTTTATGCCTATATTCATTTTTGCGGCTGCCATCAACATATTCGCTATCAAGATGGGGTGGTGTTTACGGGCAGTCCTGGCCGCATTCAATCAGGCCTCAGCCTCTTGCGGAAAAAAAAGCTGCGGACACTGTTTATCTCGGGCGTGCGACCGACCTCAAAACACCGCCTTTTTGATAAAACTAAGGGATTGACCGTTTCTTTTGGGTTTGACGCTGGCAACACACGCGGCAACATCGAGGAAACCCGTATGTGGGCCAAACGCCATAACCTGTCTCATGTCACCTTGATCACGGCCGATTACCACATGCCCAGATGTTTGCTCCTTTTTCGTCGCTACGCCAACCATATTGGCACACACAGCTATTGCCTCAAAACCCCCCTTCATGAAAGAATTGTGCATGGATTTCAAGAGTATCAAAAATTCTTATGGTCGTGTGTGTGGGGACATTTGCCCAAGACAAACCCTGCGTCTTATGCAAAACGCCCTAAGATCTCTTAGCTTTGATGTGGTATTCTACACCGTGACCCTTGTGTGGGGCATTGTGTGTTTGCCCTTTCTCTTAGGACCACTGAGGTGGACGGTCACCATCAGCCGTCTGTGGTGTGGATGGACGTTGTGGCTGTTGCGTCATCTGGTCGGACTTGATTTTCGTGTCACCGGCGCCCTGCCTTCGCCTCCTTTTATCATTGCAGCCAAGCATGAGTCAGCGTGGGAAACCTTGGCCCTGACTTATCTCACCCATAACCCTGCGTTTATTTTAAAATCCAGCCTTCTTCACATGCCCATTTTAGGATGGTATTTCCAAAAATTAGGTATGATTCCTGTCAGAAGCACACACCCCACACAAAGCCTCAAACATATGTTGACTTGTGCAGACCATATCAAACAACAAGGGCGCCCTATGATTATTTTTCCAGAAGGCACCCGCGTCCATCCGGGCACAACACCGCCCCTTAAAACGGGACTTTGGCACTTATATCAGCACCTTCAGGTGCCGATTGTCCCTGTTTCTCTTGATTCAGGACAATTTTGGGGACGAAGGTCGTGGATCAAAAAACCAGGAAACATTCATGTTCACATTCACCCACCCTTTTTTAACCCCCATATCACAAAAACAGAACTATTAACCCACATCAAGCAGGCAATCAATGGCCAAGAAAACTAAGAAAAAAGCTCTTGTTTATACCCTTGCCGTCAGCCTTGCCGTTGTGTTGGTAGGGTTATGGTATGGCACAGATGTGTTTTTAGATCGCCTTATTGAGGCGCAGGTGAAACAACTCGAAACACAGGGTATCCACATCACCTGCGAAAAGCCCAAAATGAAAAGTTTTTCATGGAGCACACTGGGACATTATCGCCACTATAGCCAGGTGCGCTTTCAAAAGGATGGCCACACGTTTCTCATCATTCCTATGAGCACCTTGCACACACGTTGGCTGCTGTTGGGAAAGAAACGTGTGACGATCTCCTGTCGCGGCACCACCAAACTGATACAAAACGACACAACCTGTGTTTTTGAGAATCTCAGGCTTATCTATAAGGGTCATAAGAAGCATTGGTGGATTTCCATCACAAGCGCTGAGGGAAAAATTATGACTCAAGAGACGCACCTTGCGCTGATGTTTGAAAACCTGTCTCTAGAGGTTCACCCTGATGATGCCTCCAACTATAAGATAGGCGGCAATACAACCTTGGCCCTGCCTGCTTCTGTGCTCAAGAAAGAGCTTAGCGGCACCCTGGCCTTAGAGGCTCACACACCGTCACAAAGCCCCTTTTCTGTCGTTGTTATTGATGAATATGCCCTCGATTGCCTTGACACACGTTTTTTTGGCAAAGGAAAAATCACCACGCACCCCAAGCCCTGTCATGGATGGATTCAGGCCAACGTGAAGGATTGGAATTATCAAATTTCACTTCTGCTTTATCTTCTTTCCTTACAATTTCAAAAAAAATCAGAAATCAAGCAATTTCTCAACCTTCTCGTTACACAAAATATGAAGCAAAAACCAAAACTCACCTTTGTCTTTGAAGGGCCTGACATCAACATCCTTGAGTTTCCCTCCATTCATCTTCGGTTATCCTCTTGACTACTTGCTGAATCGTCTATGCCTTTTGATTACACAGGTCATTTTTCTGCTCTCATTGCTCGTGTCCATGCAGAAAAACGCTATCGTGTTTTTAGCCCCCTTGAAAAAAGGGTCGACACCTTTCCCCGCGCCCTATCGTACAAATCTCACAAAAAGGAAGTGGTGCTGTGGAGCACCAACGATTATCTGGGCTTGTCTATGTCTCAAGATGGCATTGATGCCTTGGCTGACCAGGCCCATCAAGGCGGGATTGGCGCTGGGGGCACACGCAATATCTCAGGCACGCACCCCCTGCACGTGGAGATTGAAAAAACACTTGCCACCCTTCACAACAAACCAAGCGCCCTTTTGTTTAACTCTGGCTATGCTGCGAATGAGTGGACACTCTACACCTTAGGGCGTCTTTTACCGCACTGTGTTATTCTTTCAGATGCTGAAAACCATGCGTCCATGATTGCTGGTATTCGCGCATCGGGCGCCACAAAAATCATTTTCCAACACAACGATATGGATCACCTCTCCCTTCTGTTGAAAACACTTCCTCAAGATGTGCCTAAGGTGATTGCCTGTGAGTCGGTGTATTCCATGAGTGGTGACTTTGCCAAACTTGAAGATCTGTGCACCTTGGCCAGGCAATATCATGCCCTCCTTTACCTGGATGAAGTGCACGCCGTGGGTCTTTATGGCCCTCAGGGAGGAGGACGCTCAGAAGCCACAGGCCTTACGCCCTACATTGATCTGATTCAAGGCACACTGGGCAAAGCCTTTGGCACGCTGGGCGGCTATATTGCCGGTGATGCTTGCCTGGTGGATATTATCCGCACCCATGCGTCTGGGTTCATTTTTTCCACAGCACTTCCGGCGCCTATTTTGGCGGCCAGCCTGGTCAATATTCACCGCGCTTGCCACACGCCAACATTGCGGGAAGAATTTTGGCATGCTGTGTATCACACCCGGGAAGCATTACTGGAGGCAGACCTCCCCATCAAGCCCACGCCGTCACACATTATCCCCTTGATTGTGGGCAACAGTCACCGATGTGAAATGATGAGCCAAACGCTGCTTGAAGAAGATGGCATTTATCTTCAGCCCATTAACTATCCCACCGTTCCCCGCGGGCAAGAACGTTTTCGCATTACGCCCCTTAGACCCCACACAAAGGGCATGATTCATGACTTGGTGCGCGCCTTGAAAAGACTGTGGCAAGACCCGCAGTCATCAGAGCATTCCGCCTAGAGGCCGTCGCGCGCGTGGCCATAAGAAAAGCACGTGATGTTTCTTGATAATCACCACATCAACCTTACCCAAAAATCATGAACGCCAAGCCTCAACACGAAGCGTGCATTATACCTCAACATGAGAGGTGGTTTTCGCTTGGCGCTGGCCAAAGGCACACACATCACGCACAACACACACAGCACACAAAGGTTTGCGGGCTTTGCACACATAGCGACCATGCAAAATAAGCAGATGATGCGCCGACGGCAAAAACGCCTTGGGCGTGACGCGCAACAGTTTTTCTTCCACCTCAAGAGGTGTTTTGCCTGTGGCCAGCCCCGTACGATTGGCGACGCGAAACACGTGTGTATCCACCGGGATGGTAGGTTGGTGAAACGCTATATTGAGCACCACATTGGCTGTTTTTCTGCCCACCCCTGGCAATGCGCACAGTGCCTCAAACGAGGACGGCACCACGCCTTCGTGCTTTTCAATCAGCAGATGGCTTAACGCCATAAGATGACGCGCCTTGGTAGGGTAAAGACCAATGGTGTGAATATGCGTTTTTAAGGCATCCTCACCCAGCGTCACCATGTCATGGGGTGTGCGGATATGTGCAAATAACGTTTTTGTGGCCTTATTCACACTGTCGTCTGTGGCCTGTGCAGACAGCACCACTGCCACCAACAGGGTGTAAGGATTATGAAACACAAGCTCTGTTTCTGCCCGTGCCACAGTCTGATCTAGCGTTTGAAAAAAAGTGAGCCGATCGCGCGCGTTCATTGTGATGTTTTATGCATGTTCATTAAAAGCCTATGAACCTTGAGGAAGAGCTTTCTGCATTTTTTTGTTCTCATTTTCACGTAAATAACGTTTCAAAAAACCAGGCGTGATCATCTGAAAAGGATTAGCCTGTATTTTCAAATTGTCAAACGATCCATTCACATAAAAACGTGTGGCCAGCAATCCGTCATCTTGGCCACCAAAAATCACAGGGCCCAGCACCGGAATATTGGTGAGAAAACGATTGAGGAAATAGGCAGGAATCAAATTACCATGAACGTTCACCCGCCCACCAGACACATCAACCCAGCCATTCATCACCAGCGTTGTATCACCACGCATCACCAGCCTGGGTGTTTCAATCACCCCACCACGAAGCGTGAGTTCACCAAACAGCTTACGAAAGCCCAGCTGCTCCCCGGCCAACATCTTCACAAATCCTGCCGGTGACAAAAATGTCATAAAAAATCGTTGCAAAAAAGGTGTACGTCGTACAGAAAAATCAGAAACCAACACTTCCCCTTCAAAAGGGCTCTGCGCATCTTTGGCCACAAGATGACTGGATAGCACGCCGCCACGCACATCATCAAGCAAATTAAGACCTGCAAGAAAATAGCCTGCATCACCAGCACCCACATACCACGATATAGACCCTTCAGGTGTTTGCGACCGCTCCACACGCAAGGATTGTGGGGATTGACCGCTTGGCGGTTGAGACATCGCCTCCATTAAGAAAGAGGTCACATGCCACATATTGTCTTTAAGATGACCGTTAAAATCCACATTCAGATTATTAAGGGGGTGACTGAGGTCTTTAGTAAACGAAGCGCGCCCCACACGCGCCTTAAGGCGGCACTTGATATCTTTATTGTGAAGCAAGGTTTCATCATCGGATGTGTCTTTCAAAAAAAGTTGTGTGAGCCAATAGCCCCCAAAACGCAGCCCCTTCAGGGAAACCTCAAACACATCTTCTTTTTTGTCAAGCTGCAGATGCCAATCATAGACTCCCGGCTTATCAGCCTTCATCACCAAGGAAGATAGGCCCCACGACGCATCAAACACCCACGTTCCTGTCAAGAGAAGATCACCGATGGTGGCTTGCAGGTTTCTTAAGACTGTGTCGTCCTTGTCAAACCCTAAATCGAAGTTAAGAAAAGCAGCCTCACCCCCAGGTTTGGTCAAGTGTCCCAAGGTGAGTTCTGTTTGTGTGAAATCAGCCTCAATGTGCCAAGGAAAAGCTTGGCCCACCGTGTGGATCGCCTTAAAGGCAAAGGGAACAGGCAACACGCCAAGCCCCTTTAACCCCAGCAATTTTTTATGATCGTGGGTCACGCGCCCCCCAAGCGTAAGGATAGAGGGCTGTTTGCCGCTGAAATCTTCATAAAAATCAAGCGTGGCATGCTCACCCACATAGCGTGCCTTGGCTTTAATAGACAGCCCTTTGGGTGATACGGACACATCACCTTCACCCTTGGTAAAGGTGGCACCCCCCGCCACAAAAGGAAGATCATAGGTATAAGAAAGGTCTGTCAACTTTGCATCCACAGCATACTTGACTTCAGACATCTTTAACTGCTGAATCAGCGGAAAAGCAAAAGAGAGCTTCGTTTCTGTACGCCCAGCCAAACTGTCTAGCGGCACGCGCACCGTTTTGGCATAATCAAGGGGCGGACGGCTAATGACCTGCAAAGCGTCTTGCACATCGCCTTCAAAAACAGCATGAATGGCCATATGTTCCGCGTCTGTATCAAGGCCTTTGATATAGATCTTACCTTCGCGAAGCTTTTGTTGCCGAAGTTTTCCCCTCGACAGCACAATGTCAAAAGTTTGCGTGTTAAAATGGGCTGCGCCCCGAAGCTCTTGAAGGGTAGAGCCACCATCAAGGGGCGTAAGTTTGAGTCGATCAAACATCAAATGCCCCCCAAAGGCCGCCTTATCTGTGGCCTCAAGAGACCCTTGCAACGACAATAACCCTTCCACGCGACCGTCTTGCGTGTGCTCTTTAAGCCACAGGCGTGTTGCAGAAGCTAACCCTTCAGGCCATACGTGCAAAACATCTTGAAAAGAAATATCAGGAATTTTCATGGACACCGCGAACGGATAGTCCCCCCGAAGCTCGAGGCTACCTTCCATATCACATGAGGCCAAGGGCGTCCTTAAAAACGCCCTTTCCATCACAATCTTTTGGGGCGAAACGCTCAGCGTCGCTGCCACTTTCTCTCCCTGTTTTGATCTGGCTTTGAGGAACAGATGGCCACGCAGGTCATCTTTTTGATGACTTTTTTGAAAATGCACAGACACCTGCGCCCTCATGGAGGAAAGAAAAGACAAAGGTGTGTTTTGGCAAAACCTATGACACGTCGCCAATCCTGTGCCTGATAACACAACATATCCATCAAACCACTGATAACGAAGGTCTAAGGCATACCCATCTCCCTGTAAATGGCAAGAAAGAGGATGATGATAGTGCGCCAGTTGGGAAAGCACGCTGGACATATCCCTTTTTTTGGCTCCCCTCGATAGAGCTTTTTTGAAAAAGGTAAACGATGTGAGGTCTTGAGTCGTTTTGTCTTGAACGGATGTATAATGCAGATGATCCACAAAAAGAGAGCGCGGGATCAAACGTCCTTCTTTCAGCAGAGGCCACCAGGCAAAACAAACGCCCACACTGGATGCATGAAAGGTGGGATCTTTGGCATCTTTGTGTGCCCGCTTCCCTGCATACACATCATGTAACACAACCTCAAAAGGGCGGCGCCAAAGACGCCATGTCAGCACGGGCTTTCTAAAACGCAGATACACACCCGGCGGTAGATGCTGTTTAATATGCGTCACCTGCGTGCGTAAAGAAATGGGAAACACGTCAAGAAAGAACTTGACAAACACAATCAAAAGTAAGAAAGCGGTCAAAAAAGACCACAAAAACTTCATTTTATAGCCAAAAAACTTATAGGTTTGAGGTTTTTTTTCGTGACCCACCGTCTTATTTCCCATAAAAAGATATTGCATGCCTTTCTTCAGTGTATAATAGGTTACACATAAAATGCACGTAACAAAAAGTCACAATCTTTGATTTGAGTTACAGACAGGTTTTGATTTAGAATGAGGGAAGATTGATTCGGGTCATATCTTTTTTTGTCTACACCTTTTTCTCAAAACACCATAAAAAACACAGGGTCTATCCATGGCGTTGGTGTTCATGGCGGATGCCTCGTCAATATGGTCGTGCACCCTGCGCCTCTCAACACCGGCATCGTTTTTCGCGTGGCCGGTAAAAAGCGCGTAGAGATTAAAGCCTCTTGGCAAAATGTGACATCCACCCATTATAGCACGGTTCTTTCCCATGAGGGAGTGTCTATCTCCACGGTGGAGCATGTGCTGGCAGCGCTGTGGTCACAAGGTCTTTCAAACCTTTTCATTGAGATCGATGGCCCTGAGGTGCCCATTCTTGATGGCAGCGCGCAGGTGTGGATGGATTTTTTCACATCACTTGGCAGGGAACCACAATCGTCTCGCATGCCTGCCCTCACTGTCCATAAGGCCTGTTGGGTAAGACACCAAGAAAGTTGGCTTCACATTGCCCCAAGTCAAGAGCTGCGCATTGATATGTTCACGTCGCTTGATGATGGCACCATGCATGCCTTTTCTTACCGTCATTGTGATCGAGAAGAGAGCTTTCTCCGCCACATTGCCGGTGCGCGCACTTTCTCCTTCCAAAAACACATTGAGGCCATGCGGGAACGTGGGCTCATCAAGGGCGGTAGTCTTGACAACGCGTTGGTTTTGCATGAAGGTAAGGCGCTCAATGCCTTGGGGCTTCGCTATGACAATGAGTGTGCACGCCACAAGATTCTTGACTTTATCGGGGATTGGGCCTTGTCAGGCGCACGCTTTTGTGGACATATCACAGGCTTTAACTCAGGTCACACCCTCAACCACCGCTTACTCACCGCGGTGCTCCAAACCTCGGCCAAAAAATGTCGTGCGCGGACTTCAAAAAAATGGCCGGCGCAATCCGTGCCCCTGGAGTGTGCCTCGGTGCCCTTATAAAGAACGCCCCTTGATGGGCATAGGACGTTTATAGTCTAAACAAACATAACGGTTATTTTAGGTTTGTTTTTTTGTATTTTTCCAACAAAAGAACCTGGCATTCCTGCTTTTTTCTCAACATGTTATATTAACAGAAATCAATTATAGTGATGTTCGCAGCTATACATTAAATTGAAAAAAATTTTCATTGTTTTTTGTTTGTTTTGTTGGTATGTTGTCTCACTGTCATTACATATGATGATAACTATTTTCGTACGAACAAGAAAGGATGCGTATGCGCGTTAGAAATATTTTGGGGGCGACGGCTCTCTCTCTTTTGGCTTTCTCTCACGGTGGTCTGGCAGACTCTGACTCTTTCACCGGCTTAAATGTTGGCTTGGATCTGGGTATGGGCTATGCAGGTGTAAACCCCGATACCAAAGATGTTGTTCGGGGCATGTATTTAGGTCAACAGCTGGGGCTAAGCGCTGAATATGGCATGGACATCTCTGGGTTTTATGCCGGGCTTCGTTTGGGCTATGACTTCGCCATGTTCCCCAAAAAGGATGTTGCGTTTCAATACAAAAGCGCCATGCGAGGTGATTTGCACCTTGGTGCCACCCTCTCCAATTCGGTGATGCCCACCTTGTTTATTGGTTATGGCTCCAACAGCGTTGAATATACACACCCCACCACAGGGGAGAAGAAAAAAGAATCTCATGCTGGTCTTCGTTATGGGGCCCGTATCAACTTTAAGATCATGCCTGAAATGTTTGCTGGCCTCAGCACAGCCTGGATGGACGCTAAGAAGAACAAAAATAAATCTGCCTATATGTTGACCATGCTCAGCGTTGGTTATCACCTTTAAGCAGCCAAAGGGGGGGATGACGTTTGCGGGTGTCAAACGTGTGACGCAAACTTGAGGCCCGGTGCCAGCTGCAAGATTCTTCTTGCTGGCTTGAAAACAAGCGCTTCATCCTCCCTTTGTATGACTTGATCCACAGAGATGTGATCAGCAACTGCTCTCAAGCCCCACGGCCTGGGGCAGTTTTTTTATAAAATGTGCCCCCTTCTTGAGGAGATCCCCCCCCCCTCATTTCTCTTGATGACAATCGGTGCGCTTTCCTTGTTCTTTATAGCACCCTCATAAGCATTCCCTCACCTTTTTCTGTATGACTAATCTTCATACGTGTTCACGCGCGCTCGTGGACAAGCGTGGTGTTTATAAGCTGGGGTTTTCGGTGCACTTTTCAGGAGAAAACTTGGGCAGACAAAAAAGACTTTCACCTTATGTAAAAGGCCTTATGTCCATTCCTTCCATACATGTCTTTACGATCTCACAAAAACAAACACCTCTGCCCTTTTTGTGAAACACACTTTTTTCACTCAGTTTGGCGGCTTTTTATTCCTTGTGCCTTCTTAATAAGGCCATAGAGAACTTTCTGAACACCCTGTGTCTTTTAACCACCCGCTCCTATCATCTCATCACATGTGAGGTCACGGAACATACGGAGTTTAAATGGCTTTTTATGAACGCTAATGCATACCTAGCCTTTTGTGAAGCTTGCATAAAAGACCTCATCTTAGGGGAAAATCATTGCCTCAAAAATGCATAAGGGATAGTTGTGACGCGCTTCTCTCTGCCGCCTGTCACGTGCGCGGGCAAAAAATGAGGGGCACATCTGTGCGCTCTCACGTTTTTACAGCAATGGTTATTTTATAACGGTTGTCTCCCTTGGTATCTAATACATCAGACACAAACGGCACAGGGTTTTTGATCACATGGTAGGCCCCACAAAGAGAAACCACATCGTTAATGGCATAGGTAATGTTAACAATGGTGCTTTTTTGCTTGGTGCCGGGAGCCAGCAGCATGGATTGCCCAAAACCACTTTTTTCGTACACAAGATAATCAAAACGGTCAAACATCTCATAGGCTGCGCACACATCCATTGACTGCCAAAGGCCAAGGCCGCCACCAACAAAAAAACCACCCTGACGCAGGGTGCGAAAGCGAGGATGTCCATTGTTTTGGGCACTTTTTGGATCCAGGCCTGACACATAACGTGTATACTGACCCAACACCTGCACCTTATGAACCCACGCGCTGCTATCTACATGCCAGGTCCACAAACCGCCCAACGCCATCACCTGACCGTGGCGCTTACCATCACCAAGGCCATCAACCCACGTTGAACTCACTTTATTATCTTGAATGGAGACAAACACTTCACTCTCCATGGACGAAGGCAGCCACCTCTGGCCATACAGTGACAAACGCGCCGACAACGTAGGCGTGTTATTGCCCTTACATTGTGGGCTTTGGATGCCGCCTAAATAATGGGCATAGCCTTTCATGGGGTGATTGCCCGAAAACACACCCACCGCGCAACCGATCACATCGTGGTGATAGGTATAGGTGACGCCGCTTAACAGGTCCCGCGAAAGCCAATACTGCATGGGGGCAAACTTAGCATCATCTCCCCAGAAAACCTGATGATCATAAAGGCCCACAAGGTTTTTCATCCGCCCCGCGCGCAGTGTGTGACGCCCCATGACATAACCGCCATAAGCCTCCACAATAGGCACATCGCCTAAAAAGTAAACACGGCTCCCGAGATTTTTATACCAATCAAAATAGACGTTCTTACCATTGATATCCCGCCCTTGGCTGTCTTGACCATAAGTCTCATCACCTTTATCTTCACGCCGGATGCTGTCGTAAATGGGCGCAAAATCGACATGAAAAATCCACCGATGACCCCATGTGTTAACGCCTGAGCCGCCCTGGAGCGGAAAGACCAGCTTTGAAAAGTGAAAATTTTGATGTTCAAGCCCAAAAGAGGCATACACACCGTCGTCATGCCATACACCTGCCTCTGTGTCTGTGCCTAAGCGCACAAAGGCACCGTCAGGACCGTAATAGGCGAGTCCATGACGAGAAAGCCCCCACCCCTCATGACCCCACGCTACCGGCATCGCAACAAATAAAAAAAGACAGGCCGCGAAATATCGATACGACATTGACGCTCACCACACACCGTTAGGATTAGCTTCACTCTAAAAGAGTGTGGGCTTCTCGTAAATACAGATGTGCGTATTGTCGTTATAGGGCCAATACAAACAAGATATTTTCAATTCGTTTTTTTTGCAGCATAACCCATCCTCATTCATGCTTTGTTAAGACAAAAAACACCACAATGAAAGTAGGTAAGTTGTGAATATCGTATTGATGTGGTTCCTTTTTTTTCTTATCCTTTCGTGCCCCCCTGTATTGCATGCGTTTCGTGCTGACCTACCTGAAGGTCCTTACAAAGAAAACAAAGCGTGCACATGCAGCGTAGTACGCAGCACGGGGGCGAAAAAAGCAAACCAAACGCTGAAATGCGCATGTGGACCTCAAGGAAATAGAATTCGCAGCTTTCAAGACCTCAGCACCTGCCCACGTCCTTTTCACATTTGCAACAATAAGCTTCATTGCGGCCCCTGCCCACAGCATTCGAATCGTGCACACCAACAGAACACAGCGGTTCATGCAAGCCGTCATGAAAGGCCCCCCAATAAGACCATGCGGTGAATAATGAAGAGATCAAAAAGAGAGAGAAAGCCCCTAAGGAGACTTAGCACGAATCTTACCTGTGAATTGACCTTGCGTCATGACCCCGAGAAAATAAACCTCTTAAAAAGATCCCGCACAGGAGGTAACAAAAAAAAGATTCACCCAAGGAACCATGTGTAAAGTGGCTTCTTAAGAGGTGCCCGTACAGGAAAAAAGCTCATCAGCGGCCTTTCCCTGTGATCTTGCTCAGTGAGTCTTCTCAAAAGGATGCTCATACAAAAAGTCCACATAAGGTAGAGGCTCATCATGGAACCGCACGCTCACTTTTCTTTTGGATTGACCTTGTATGGCAGGACCTCACAATGAGTGTCTTAAAAGAGAGTCTCAAAAGACACAGCGTCTACAACCCCGCACAAAGGGGCCTCTAAGCATGAAGCTTCTTAACATAGGCTCGTGCAAAAAGGGTGCACCCGACAGGGGCACACATGAACGGAGGACAAGCTCGACGGGCCAGCACACAACAGCCCCCTACAAAAACAGCTGTGTTTCAGCAGGTCCATACAAACAGAGGCGTTCAGCAGGATCATAAGATGCGCTCAGCGTGATCGTATCATAAGTGCTTCTTAAAAAATCCATCATCAGGAATCATAGCGGTGCCTGTCACAAGGGGAAAACCAACCTAGCAGCCATCCTAAAGAGCCTAGAGGCCTAAGCCAGCAGGCACCTCACGCCCACCGTCACCACCGCCAGAGTCATACTTCAACGCCTTCTTCGCGCGATTGACCATAATCACCTTGCCCACAATCCGGTGCCAGTTATCACGCGCTCTGCTATGGGACCTTGACCCTGGGCCGCCGCGCCTAGATGAGGACAGGCCCCCCCCACGTTGACCATTCTCAACGTAGTCGTTACCCCGTCGTTCATGGGCATCACACCTATCCGAAGCCCTGAGCTTAACGTTGCCCTTAAGGCTCGTATCAAGGGGTTGATCAAGCGTTCCTTCTTCTGCCAAATCGATAGCCTCTTTTATGGAAAAACCTCGTCTCCCCACATTCCCTGAGCGGGCGGAGTTTACAGCCCGCGCCACAGCTGCCGTGGCTTCACCGCGTTCTAGCGACCCCTCACGCAAAAGAATCTTCGCATCAGTATTAGACATCGGCGTATAGAAAGGTCTCTCACCACGCACCTGGCGGCGACCACGAAGCAAGAGCCTGAGGTTTTTGTGATGAAAGGCATCCCGCTCGCGACCAGGCTGCACACTTTGGTGCGCCATCCCACGACGCCCACCTGTTACAGATGGCGTTGATGAGGGTTGAGGTTTGCGTTGAGAGTGAACCTGAGCTTGTTTTTTGACCTTGCCTGTCGATGTCAGCGGCAACCCTGTCAATACCTGCGCATTCGAGAGCCCCTCTGTGGATGTGTTGGCTGCATCGTCGGCTCCTTTAGCTTCTTCTGCCTCGGCGACACCGTAGGTCACACCCGTTAAGGCAGCGTCTTCAACCACAACCTTTGGTTTTGAATGGCGCTTTGAAACATTCTTCATCACATCATCTAACCATTTCTGAGCGGGCTGGACATTCTTTTGACGGGACCCCTGATGGCCTTGATGACCTTCTTGTGAGGGTGCCTTCTCGGTTTTTGCTTTGTGGTCAAAAGTGTATGTGGGGAGGTAATCCACATCCCCCGGCCGAGGAGAATAGTACACACCCCCAGAAACTGAATGACCCTCACCCTCCACACGGAAAACAAACATATCATCAAGCCCACCTTGAAAGTGCGATTGATTCTGAGACACGGAGCACTCATCACTCAATGAGGTTTGAACTGGAGGTACCGGACTCATACTTGGATCATGCACCAAGGATTCATTCTCATACATGCTTGCTGACTGAGGATGCCCACCTGCTTGTGGCGGCTGAGAAAGGGATGACGATGGCCTCTGTCCTTCTTCGCTGCCATCTTGATGCCGCATCACCACGGGGAAACCGCGATCCATTGTTCCCTGTTGAGGGAGCATGCTAGCACTTGGTGAGGTTGGTGGCGGACCCAGCTCCTCAAGAATAAGGCCACGCCCCCGAGATTCATCCAAAGATTCCCCTTGAGAAGACGATGTTGCAGAATCGTCCAATGAGCGTGACGTACCATATAGCGCGCTGACATCCACGTTATTATGCTCCTCATCATACGCAGAAACAGAGAGCACTTCTCTTTGTGCATCGCTTGGGGCTGGCTGTACTTGTGGAGAGGGTGAGGAAGAACGAAGGTCATCGGAATGACCTGGCCCTTCATTGTCTGGAAGAGGCGCTCTCCTCAAGCATTCTGGAGAGGCGGGCGGGGACATCCGATGTCCTGCAAACGCCCCATATCTGCGCTCTACCTGTGTGCTGGTGTAAATAGGCGGCTCTGTGGAAATACGCGAAGAACAGAAGGTGTTCAAAGAGGTGTCCGGCATGGGGCCCCCTTCATCGTCACTACCATCAGAGAATGAAGATGAGGATGACGTCGGCTCTGAACGCAAAGCATCACCAGCGTTTCTCGTGCTCCCAGACTCTCTGTCTTGATGAGCTGGAGGGGGGGCAATGCTTTCACCGGGTAATTGATCATCCACAGAAAGAACGCTGGACACGCTGGATCTGCCATCCTCACTGCTAAGCAATGTTTCTTCGCGCGTGCCAAGGGCATCATCTGTGCCACGCGTGCTCCCCGGCCCCTTGCCGCGATCAGGAGAACCTGCAAAGGGAGGAGGCATCCCTGCCAAATCTGTAGAAGAGCGTTGTTTATGAGGTGTGCTGGATGCCCGAGGCGGCGTGTTTGAGTTTTGTTTTAGCGCATCTACAAAAGATTCTGGTGACGCCCCCCGTAATGGATCAGGCGATGAGGATCGACTTGGCGCAGGGGAGGCCCTCTCCTCCGCCCTAGGCAACACAGGGGTTGATGGACGTGTGGGCGACGACACAGAAGGCGGGCGGCGGGAAAGCGGCGGTGTTCCGACTTCGTTAGCTCCTCTTGTTTCTGGTTCATCCCCAGACGCAGGCAAAAGCGGCAATGCTTGCTCTGACTGACCCGCAGGAAAAGGCTCCAAAGGCACAGGCCCCACAGGAGAGATACCTTCTGTGAAAGAAGTAGAACGCATACGCTGAAGAGGGCGACGCCGCTCACCAACATGTTCCTGTTCGGGCATAACAACATTTGAAGATGCCCTCGATGACATAACCAAGCCATCAAGGCCCACCGGTGACCTCTGCCTTGTTGCAGGCGAAGGCAAAGCTTGCATCTCAGGGGGGGGTGTGCGAATCGCCAGTGGACTGACTTTAGGTGAACTTGTTGATTTTGAAGCTGAGGCTGTCTGCAATAAACCTACGCGCCCTTCAACCGAAGAGAAGGAGGATGTACGATTTCTTACCCCATCACCACTACCAGACCTCACCCTATCAAAGGTCGACGGTTGCATGTTTGAAAAAGACTGAGCTGAAGCCGGCGTTATAGACACCGCAGTGGGAGGCATAGAAGAGGACGACACAGAGGAAGCCACAGAAGGGGCCGCAACAGATGAATCTACAGAGGGTTGCGCGACAGGTGACGTTGTTGACCTTTCAGGCGAAGCCAGCACAGTCGGAAGTACAGAGGCACCTGTGCGCGACGGTGCCAAGACCGCAGGGGATGACGACAACCCCGCATTTGGAGATGACGTGATGGAAGGCCTCCTAGGTGAATGCATAGGCGTAACTGCCAACTCCCCAGAGCGCACCAGACGAACCACAGGAGAAGGGAGGTTCCTCGTACCCCTATCTCCCCCCACAGCCAATGACGACCGGGCAGCTCTATGCAACAGCAAACCTGGCAACACACGATTGCCCCACCCCTCAGACGCCGTTTCCTGCGCACGCGCAGCGTTCCCCTTCACCCCTGTCGCAAGATCCCTTTCACGAAAACCTCGCAACTCTTGAGGCCCTTTGAGCAGTGACGGTGTACGTAATGGATCAGCCAAACCGTCTAAGGCATAGCGAACACGATCAAGGAAAGACCTTTTTCCCCCTACAGGCAAAGGAGGCAAAACACCTTCCCCCATAGAAGCTTGAGGGTTTTTAATCAGCAGCAAGAAAGGGTGCTTGGCCTCTGCCCATCCAAAATTCACCCCGCACATGCTCAAAAAAAGCGTGAAAAACAAGCGCTTCACGTGTCCCCCCAAAGTTGTGTCAAAAAAAATGCCAAACGATAGAGCACTTTATACATTGTTTTTAATAAAAAATAAACCTTTTTGAACACAAAAGTCCTCAAGGCTTGCTGTCAAAGGCTTTGACAGCACCTCACATAACGATTGAGCTTTTATTTTATTGTTTTTTTGTTCTTTTTAGAGGATTTCATTACCTTTTTTCTAGGCTTTTTTGAAGACACCGTGGCAGGTTTTGGCTCTACTTTTGAAGATGGGTGTACAGAACGTGTTCCCGCTGCGCTCATCTTCTGATGCAGCCAAAGGTGGGCATGTTCAGACAGTGTTTGCATCTTATCAATCTGGTTGACTTCTACGCGGCCCAACAAACGGCTGAGATGGTCTTGAAGCCGCTTCCCCCAGCCAATCATGCCCGAAGAACAAGCCCGCACAAAAAAAGAGATCGCGATGCCCAGCAAAACCCATAGCGGCCAAAAGTACCAACCCGCCCCCACAAGCCACCACACGAGCAACGCCACAAAAACAATCCCTGCATGAAACAGATCGCGATAAAACCTGTACACATGCCCGTCCGTATCTTTCAACGCGCGTTTTTCCTTCACCAACATAGCATCCCTTCTTTATCTGCCCAAGCTCTGGGCGACACTATACAGAATAGCACAAAAAATATTAATCATTTTTTCACATACATCAAAAAATCTTATGCGCGTGGATTTTTCACGCTTGAATGCGACCTTGCGTAAGCACCAGTGTGCGCATTTGCTGACGAGCAATGTCTTGATTGTGGGTCACAATAAACAGAGCCATTTTATTTTCTTCTGCCACCTGGTGGATAAGTGACACAATGGACTGGCTTGTTTTTTCATCCAAGCTGCCTGTGGGCTCATCGGCTAACAACACCTTAGGATAATTGGCCAACGCACGCGCAATGGACACACGCTGTTGCTCGCCCCCTGAAAGCTCGGACGGCTTGTGCTGAAGGCGGTGACCCAGTGCCACACGCTTCAAAAGCTCGTGCGCTCTGATCCGCGCCTCATGAAGCGGAGTATGCGCCAACAGCTGAGGCAAAATCACATTTTCTTCGGCGCTTAACTCAGGCAACAGATGATGAAATTGAAACACAAAACCAAAATGACGCCGTCGCAGCAACGTGCGCTGATAATCGCTGAGGGTGGACACATCGCGGTCTTCGATGAACACGTCACCTGAAAAAGGCACATCTAAGAGCCCCACCAAATGAAGTAATGTGGATTTGCCTGAACCACTATCCCCCGTCAAGGCCACGGATTCACCGTTTTTGATAAAGAAATTCACCTTCTTCAGCACGGGCACGCGCCCACGACCGATGAGATAATGATAGGAAACGTCACGAAACACGCACGCATAGGGCAAAAGCGAGGCTGGTTTCGGTGCTTTGGAAAGGGGTCCTTGTTCCTTCATCATAACCCTCCGGTTCGTTGGCGTAAGGCATCCAGTGCTTCTTGTAGGATCCACGAAGCCGCCACGCTGTCAATGACCTGGCGACGTTTTTCTCGACTGAGATCGGCTTTGTTTTTCAAAAGATCCAGCGAGGCCTTGGTGGATAAACGCTCATCCCACAAAAGGCAGGGGTAATCCTTCAGGGCAAGGATATTCTCAACCGTGTGCCGCGTGCTGTGGCAGCGCCTCGACTCATCCCCATTCATTAGCAACGGCCAGCCTACCACCACCCCCTTCACATGATACGCATCACAGAGGCTGAGCAACGCCGGTGCATCCACTTTCCATCGCGTGCGACGATGTGTCTTCAAAGGAGAAGCCACACGCCACCCCGCATCTGAAATCGCAAGCCCAAAGGTTTTTTGCCCCACATCCATGCCCAACAAGGATCCCTCCTTCAATGACGCGGCAAAATCATCACATGTGAGTATGGGCACGAAACACACCTATCATCCACATCGTATAAAAAGACAAAATACACGCGCACATCGAGCACGAGGCACACACGTCACCATAAACCCGTCACGCAGCCGCTGAAGACCCGTTTGTCTGCGGGCCGTCGTCATCGTCTCCCTGCTCCTCATTCTCTTCAACAAACCTCACCACAGATGTTACATGCTCGTCAGGGGTGGTGCGGAACAAAATCACGCCCTGTGTTTTGCGCCCAGCAATTCTGATTTGTGATGCTGAAAAGCGCATGATTTGACCTTTATCCGTCAACAGAATCAGCTGATCATGTTGCGTCACCGGGAATGCATCCACCACACGTCCCGTTTTTCTGTTGATATCGAGGGTCGCCACCCCCTGCCCGCCGCGCCCAATGCGACGATAGGCATAGGCAGACGTGCGCTTGCCAAACCCGTGCTCGCTGACGGTCAGGATAAATTGCTCTTCGGCTTCCATGGCCTGAAATCTGTCCTCAGACAAAACCAAACCATGCTCACCGTCTTGGGCATCTTCAAGATCATCCCCGTCAGCCAGCTCAAGACGGCGTTTTTGAGACACCATACGCAAATAGGCTTCTCTTTCTTCGGCCGTATATTGCGTGCCTCCCAAAATGGCCATCGATACCACCTCATCCCCAGCCTGCAAACGAATGCCTCGCACACCTGTGGAGCTGCGGCTTTGGAACAAGCGCAACTCAGACACACCAAAACGAATCGCACGGCCATTTTTTGTGGTCAACAACACATCTTGATCCTCTTTGCACATGTGCACAGACACCAGACGCTCACCAGACTCTTCAAGCTTCATGGCAATTTTTCCGTTGGCACGAATGTTTTGAAAATCACTCAAGGCATTCCGCCGGATATGCCCCTTAGAGGTCACAAAAATCACCGAGAATTCTTCCCACAAACTGGGATTTTCAGGCACAGGCAACAGCGTGGCTACCCGGTCATGGGCCTCGAGAGATCCCAGCACCTGTACAATCGGCTTACCGCGGCTTTGTGGCGTTCCTGAGGGAAGTTCATACACCTTGACTTCAAACGCCTTGCCTGATTTAGAGAAAAACAACAACGGCGTGTGGGTAGACGCTACAAACACTTGTGACACCACGTCTTCATCGCGGGTGGCCATGCCCGATCGGCCGCGCCCGCCCCGCTTTTGCTCACGGTATGTGTCCAAAGACACGCGCTTGATATAACCCTTCAGGCTGAAGGTGACCACCATATCCTCACGCTGGATCAAGTCTGCCAAGTCGCTGTTATCTTCTTCGGCAATAAGGGTCGTGCGCCGGGGCGCCGCATAAATGCGCTTAACATCCAAAAGCTCGTTTTTAATCAGTGCCATCAAGGTATCGCGCGAGGCCAAGATGGCCAGCAGATCCGCAATCTCTTTGGCCAAGGCCTTGAGTTCATTTTCCAGCTTTTCATGCTCAAGACCCGTCAGGCGGTGAAGCTTCAAATCTAAGATGCCCTTGACTTGGTTTTCTGACAACACATAGCCATCGCCTTTGATCTGCGCTTCTCCTTCCGACAACAAATCCAGATAAGGTTTAATATCGGCCAAGGGCCACGTGACTGCCAGCAAGGCTTCTGCTGCGGCCTTGGGGTCACGGGCGCTGCGAATCATCGACACAATACGGTCAATATGCACCACAGCCACCAACAACCCTAACACAAGGTGAGCCCGCTCACGGGCTTTACTCAAGAAAAACCGGGTGCGACGCTTGACCACCTCTTCACGAAAGGATAGAAAGACCCGCAGCATCTCTTTGGTGGTCATCATACGTGGTTGAAGGCCACCATCCAGCGCCAAGAAGTTGGTCGAAAACGTTGTTTGCATTTGCGTCATGGTAAACAAACGCTTCAACACCACATCAGGTTCTGCATCACGCTTAAGCTCAATCACCACACGAATGCCGTCACGATCAGATTCATCACGCAGCTCGGCAATCCCCTCCAGCTCTTTGCCCTGCACCAACTCGGCGATGCGCTCCAGCATGCGCGCCTTTTGCACNNGATAAGGCACCTCTGTCACGATGATGGCTTTTCTGTCTTTACGAATCTCTTCAACATGGGTACGGGCACGCACCACAATACTCCCACGACCTTTGTTGAGAGTATCAAGAATGCCCCGCCGACCCATAATCATGCCACCTGTGGGAAAGTCAGGCCCCGGCAACACAGCCAACACATCCTCATCGGACGCCTCTGGCTGATCAATCAGCAAACAACATGCATCAATGGCTTCCCCTAAATTGTGAGGGGGAATATTGGTGGCCATCCCCACCGCAATCCCGCTGGCCCCGTTGACCAACAGGTTGGGGAAACAAGCTGGCAATACCTTCGGCACCTGAAGAGTGTTGTCATAGTTAGGCTCAAAATCAACAGCCTCTTTGTCATAATCTTTGAGCAGCGCATGATCCGCCAGCTTGGCAAGACGCGCCTCGGTATAACGCATGGCGGCCGGCTTATCGCCATCAATAGAGCCAAAATTCCCATAGCTATCAATGAGCAAAGCACCCATGGAAAAATCTTGCCCCATGCGCACCAAAGATTGATAAATCGCCCCGTCACCATGGGGATGAAATTTACCCATCACGTCACCCACAATGCGGGCACACTTTCGGTGGGGCTTATCCGAGGCATACCCCGCCTCAGCCATGGCATAAAGAATACGCCGATGCACAGGTTTCAGACCATCACGAGCATCTGGCAACGCACGGCTCACGATCACGCTCATGGCATAATCAAGATAAGAGCGCTTCATCTCCTCTTCAATAGGGGTGGCCAGAATGTCTGTGCTCTCCTGCTTCATATAAACCCTCGTTAACCTATGGTGATGTCACAAAACGCATGGGCGCTTTTAAAAAGGAATATCGTCATCAAGGGCGGAAAGCTCGGACGATGCCCCACCCGTACCTTGATCAAACTCAGCTCTGCCTTCAGCAACCTGGGCTGCGCTTTTTGAAGCATCGCGATCAAATGACCCACCATCGCCACGGTCAAGCAGCAACAATTCTCCACGATAGCGACCCAGCACCACTTCGGTCGCATAACGATCTTGGCCCGAGGCATCCGTCCACTTACGTGTCTGAAGTTGCCCCTCGACATACACTTTGCGCCCTTTTTTGAGATATTGTTCCGCCACATCAGCTAGACGCTCATTAAAAATCACCACGCGGTGAAACTCGGCACGCTCTTTCTTTTCGCCTGTGTTTTTGTCACGCCACTGCTCAGAGGTAGCCACCGAAAGCGTCACAATCTTCGATCCCTCATTGCTGTGTCTGACATCAGGGTCACGCGCCAGATTCCCCAAAAGTGTAACTTTGTTCATTGATGCGGCCATGATCATCCCCTAGCTAGGCAACAGATGGCTTCAGTCTAAAAAAAATCAAGACAAAAAGCAAACCCTCCCCACACCTTGGCACGGTGCCTACGTCAAAAAACGATTTTTATCTTTTTCTGCTGACAAAATATTCCTTTGGAAAAAACAGGGTTTTGTTACTCCTGTGTTTGAAGTTTGATCTCCCGCAAGTCCAATGGGCGCTATATTTTTGTTGTTTTTGTTGGGTTTTGTGATGTTGCGTCTTTCCTCTTTTCTATTGGCGGCCTCCACGCTTGTTTTCTCTACGGCCTGGGCCCTTAAGCCGCACCCTTTTATTCAAGGGGGATTGGGGCTTTCGACCACTTCTATCAAACATATGTTTGGCGATTTTTGCACCCACTCACGTGAAGGGTATGGCACCCTTGATGACGGACCAAACCTCGATGGACATATCATCATCGGCGCGCGTTTTGCTGAGAAGCGGTTTTTCGTCAGCCCTTATGCAGAAGTGCGCCTCAATGCCTATAATCAAAAATTTACCGTGCCTTTGGTGTCGGAAGCGACCTTTTATGGGAGAGGACCACGCTTGCAATATTCAACGCATCCCTTTTTTCATATCACCGCTAAGCCCAGTTTTTACACTTTTGGGTTTGGCGCTTATATTGGCTATACGTTTGATGCCCTTAAGCCCTATCTTCGTTTAGGGCTGGCTTCGCAAAATATAGGTTATGAATTTTCCCACGGATTGACACGCTATACCGCTGACAAAATGATGCACAGTTTTTGTTGGGGCGTGGGGGCCACCTATGATCTGACACCTAACCTGTCTTTGGATATGGCGTTGCTCACTTCCAATAAGGTACAAAAAGCCACCGCCCTTCAGCATAAATCGGGGGAGGTGGCACCAGGAAAAATCGAAACAGCGCCTTTCCGCCGCGTCTCTACAGATTTTTCTGTGGGCCTTCGCTATACCTTTGGCGGCTAAGCGCTCACAAGCGAAACGTATCTTTAACTGTTGAGGCACCTTGACGAAGGTGCCTTTTTTTAACCTTCCTTGCCGTTGACGCGGGGCATCCCTTAACAGCTGGGCAAGCCTATGCTTTTTGGTTAAGATAAGCTCAAGATCTGTTATCCCCCCAACACTATGTCCACAGCCTTTCCTTCCCACCAAGAACGTGTGCGCACGTTTTTGAGCACCTTTTTTCAAGACGCTGGCTATCGCCTGGCCTATATGGTGACCTCTTCGAACCAAGGCACACCCAAACTTCATGTCGCTTTCGAACACCCCGACGGCACAGCGCCGTCCCTTGATCTGTGTGTGCGTTTTCATAAACAACTTCGCTTGTTGCTCACCCAAGAAGAGCTCTTTACAGACACCTTGAATCTTGAAGTGTCCTCGCCAGGGCTGGATCGCCCTTTGTTTAGTGTGGAAGACTTTAAACGCTTTCAAGGCCGGGATGTGCAGTTGGTGCTCAAAGCCCCTATTGAGGGCAAAAAACGATTCAACGCCCGCCTTGACAGGGTGGATGACACGTCGATCCACGCGTTGGTTCACCACGAGTCGCTTGAGGTGGCGATAGAGAATATTCACCATTGTAAATTAATTCCAATCTTATAGAATGGAAGGGACAATCCGGAAAATCCCCGAAAAAGGAATCACGTTGACACAAGGTTTGATACGGCAAGAAGTCTTAGTTGCTGCGCAAGAAATCGCCCGCGAAAAGGGCATCGACAAAGACCGCATTATTGCGTCTATAGAAGAAGCCCTTGTGAAAGTGGCGCATCTCAAATATGGGGAAGAAACGCCCATTCGTGCTGCTATTCATCAAAAAACGGGGGAAATTTCGCTCCTTCATGTACGCACGGTGGTGGATGACGTGACAAACCCTCTTGAGGAAATTTCTCTTGTCGAAGCTCAGGCTCAAAAACCTTCTGTGCAGCTTGGCGATACTTTTGAAGAACCCCTGCCTCATATGGATTTTGAGCGCGTTTCTGCGCAGGTGATGCGTCAGGTCATCACGCGGCTCATCAAAGAAGCGTCGCGGGAAAAAGAGTATGCTGAATATCATGACAAAGCCGGAGAAATCGTAAGTGGCACCGTCAAAAGCATTGACTTTGGCAACGTCATCATCGATCTGGGGCAAGCCGAAGGGGTGTTGCTTCCTGAGGACACGATCTCAAGGGAACGGTTTCACCCTGGCGATCGCATTCGTGCCTATGTGCGCGAAGTGAAGCAAGATCCAAAGGGATTCCAAATCTTTCTCTCACGCTCTTGCTCTGAATTTATGATAGCCCTTTTCAAGCAAGAGGTGCCTGAAGTTTATAATGGCGTGATCGAAATCAAAGCTGTGGCCCGTGACCCCGGAAGCCGTGCCAAGATTGGGGTGTTTTCTCTTGATTCATCCCTTGACCCTGTGGGCGCTTGTGTGGGCGTGCGGGGCAATCGTGTTCAAGCTGTGACGGCTGAGCTGCGGGATGAGCGCATTGATGTGATTCGGTGGTCTGACGACCCTTTTACGTTTTTGGTGAACGCCCTCACCCCGGCCAGTGTCACCAAAATTGTCACCGGAGATAAGGAAAATGCTGTGCAAGTGGTGGTACCGGATGATCAGCAAAGTTTAGCCATTGGGCGACGGGGACAAAATGTGCGCCTTGCCTCCACCCTCACGGGCCTGCACATTGATATCGTCACAGAATCTGACGATAATACCCAGCGCACACAATTCACCAATGCCCTTTCTGAGAAGTTTGTGAACGTCCTTGATATTGATGACGTCATGGCACGCTTTCTCATTGCCGAAGGCTTTGAATCCATCGAAGATGTGGCCATGGTGAATGTGAGCGAGCTTGAATCCCTTGAAGGGTTCACAGAAACCCTGGCGCAAGAGCTTCAAAAACGAGCACGTCGCTTTTGTGATGAGGAGATGCAGAAAAAAATAGATACATGGATATCTATGGGGGGGCAACAAGATCTTCAGGAATTAAGCGATCTTTTGTCGCCTGACATGCTCATCAAGTTGGCACAGAACAAAGTGTTAACTCTTCATGATTTTGCTGACCTTGCGAATGATGAGCTTTTGGATATTCTTAAAGAAGGGTTGACTCGTGAGCAGGCTGATCAGCTGATTCTCGAAGCACGCGATAAAACACACGCCTATGATGCACAAAAAGACATAACAAACCACACACCTTAAGGGGAACAGGAATTCATGACCAAAGACGACTCGGAAAGCACGTTGAAAGAGCGGGCCAAGTCACTCACCCTTGAGCTCTCTCCTAAAACCAGAAAACGTCTTGATACCCTGCAAGGTGCCCAAGGCGCCCGGTCAAGAAACGTTGTGGTGGAAGTGAAAAGACGACGCAGTCGTTCAGCACCGCCGCCACCTGCCTCTGAACCTTTGGCCAAAGCACCTTCTTCGGAGGGGCCGGCCGGCCGTCTGACGGATCAAGAAAAAGATGCCCGTCAAAAAGCCTTAAAAACAGCATTGGCCCAAGAGAAAGAAAAAGAAAAAGCCCCAGAGGTGGCGGAAAAACCGATACCTCAAGAAGAGGTTGCACACGGCCCACGCAGTAAAGACAAGAAAAGCGTTCGGCACCATACCTCCCCAAAAACGGATAATGAGGATGCTGATTCTTTTAGCAAAAAACCTGCCCGCAAAAAATGGGAAGAAAAAACCGCAAAACATAACCTTGCCCGTCTTTATGAAGTTGAAGATACTTTGCCCACTTCTGGGGAGGATGAACCGAAAAAAGTGATGCGCACACCCTTGCGCAGCCACACCAGGCGTCAGAAGGTCAAAACAGTGCAACACGTGTTGCTGCCTGAAAAAATCACGGCACGTGAGCTGGCCGGCCTGATGTCAGAAAAGTTGTCCGCTGTGTTAAGGGCAGCATCGACCTTAGATCTCACCCTCACAGACGGCCAATCTTTGGATGCGCACACTGCAGAATTGATTGTGCTGGAAATGGGGCACACCTGTGCGCGCAAAAAAACCCAGGAAGAAGAGCTGATGGATCTTGAAGCCCAAGCCTTGGCGGCATCTTCACACACCCTGTCAAAGCGCCCACCTGTTGTCACCATCATGGGACATGTGGATCACGGGAAAACGTCCCTTCTTGATGCGATGCGCAAAACCAACGTTGCAGATAAAGAGGCGGGGGGCATTACCCAAAGCATTGGTGCCTATCAGATCACCCTCACGTCAGGGGAAAAAATCACCTTTATTGACACACCAGGACACGAAGCGTTCACCCACATGCGTGCACGCGGTGCCCATGTTACAGACATCATTATCCTCCTGGTGGCGGCGGATGATGGGATTATGGCCCAAACCATCGAAGCTATTAACCACGCTAAGGCCTCACAGGCCCCCATTATTGTGGCCATCAATAAAATGGACAAACCAGGCGCAGCGCCTGACCAAGTGAAGCAAGCTCTGCTTTCCCATGACATTGTGGTGGAAAGCCTTGGCGGCGATGTGTTGGATGTGGAGATTTCGGCGAAGACAGGCCAAAATTTAGACACACTGCAAGAAGCCATTTTAGGCCAAGCTGAACTTCTTGAGCTTAGTGGGTCTTTAGATGCACCCGCCAAAGGTGCTGTATTAGAATGCCGACAAGATAAAAAACGAGGCACACTCGCGACTGTTTTAGTTCAAAATGGCACCCTCACCAAAGGTGACACATTTGTGGCCGGCCAAGTATGGGGTCGTGTACGCTGGCTGGCGGATGATCAGGGCAAAAGCATCACCGCCACCTCATTGTCACAGCCGGTAGAAATCTTAGGACTCAGTGAGCCGGCCATGGCAGGCGACGATTTTTTTGTGGTCAAAGATGAGGCCCAAGCTCGTGACATCACACGACTACGCATAGCGCAAAACGAAGAGCAAGAAAGTGCCACTGGCCCTTTGTCACTGGAGCAATTGATCAAAGGGGACAACGCGCAAAAAGAGCTGACGGTGATCTTAAAAGCTGATACCCAAGGCTCGCTTGAGGCTGTGTATACAGCGCTCACCCGCACGGAACACCCTGAGGTGAAGGTAAAAGTTTTGCATAAAGGGGTCGGCGCCCTCACAGAAAGTGATGCGTTATTGGCAAAGACATCTCAGGCCCTTTTGCTTGGGTTTCATATGAAACCGAGCAATGCCTTGCTTGATATGGCACAAAAGCTCGGTGTGGAAGTTCAGACCTATGATGTGATTTATCACCTGATTGAAAACGTCCAAGACCTTATGAGCGGCTTGCTCTCTCCGGAAAAGAAAGAGGTCATCTTGGGCCATGCTCAGATTCGCCAAGTCTTTGTGGTGAAAAAAGCTAATCAAATTGCGGGCTGTTATGTGACAGATGGCATTGTGAAACGCGATGCCCATGTGCGTGTCAAGCGGGGAGACACTGTGCTCCACCAAGGCGTCATTCAATCTTTGCGGCGTGATAAAAATGACGTCAAAGACGTGCGCGAAAAATATGAGTGCGGCATCTGTATCAAAAATTACAATGCGTTTGAGATCGGCGATGTGTTGGAGGTCTTTGAATTCAAAAACGTGAAACGCACCCTTGATCTGTAGCAATCCATGTGCTGACCCTTGGCACCAAAGGCTTTCCACGCGATAAGACCGGCATAAAACGCTGCCCTAGATAAGCTTTGCGTTTTAGAGGAAGACGCGCCATACTTTGAAGAAATCTATCGCTGTTTGATGCTCCTGTTATGACCACTGATGAAAAATCAACCCACCTTAAATCATTGATTGAAAAAATCGAATCTCTTGAAAGTGAGAAAACCGAGCTTCTCAGCCTCATTCGTGACGCATTTGCCGAAGCCAAGTTTGCAGGCTATGACCCTAAAATCATGAAGCAGGTCATCAAGTGTCGCAAGATGGGGAAGGACGCGTATTTAGAGCAAGAGCAACTTCTTGGCACCTATTTAGCCGCCTTAGATCCTTCTTAATGGACGCCATCTTCGTCTGACATGTGTGTATATGACGAACTTATCGGGCATTGTTCACCTCTCTCTCACCAATTTTCGCTCTCATCAAACCTTTGAATGGAGCCAAGAAAACCCTGGCCCCGTATGCATTGTGGGGCCCAACGGCGCAGGCAAAACCAACATCCTTGAGGCGCTGTCGCTTCTATCACCGGGCCGCGGCCTTCGTTATGCTTCATCTGCGGATGTTCAAAACCAAACGCGCTCCGACCCATGGGGCCTTTTTGCTAAGCTCCACAGCCCTCACGGCCCTGTTCATGTCGGCATGACCGCCAACCTTCAAGGAGCCGGACGAACCATTCATATCAATGACGTGCCCCTTCACAAACAGCTTGACCTGCATGATTATTGCCAGGTGCTGTGGATCACGCCCTCTATGGACCTGCTATTTAAAGAGAGCATGTCCACGCGAAGACGTTTTCTTGATCGCCTGGTGATGACCTATGACAAAGCCTATGTCCCACTCTTGCTGGCCTATGAAAAAATTCTGCGCCAGTGGCGCCACCTTGTCAGCCGTGCCTCTCCTCACCCAAGCTGGCTTGAGAGTCTTGAAAAGCTGTTGGCTGAAAAAGGCACGTTGATTCATAAAAAACGCACCACGTTTGTGGCCAGCCTTAATGCCATGCTCCCTGCCTACACTGCAGAAAGTGCTCCCCTTGTGGTAAACCTTACGGGTGAATCAGATGATCTTTATCAAGCAAACCCCACGCACTGGGAAGATGCGTGCCAAGCGCGTTTTGCGGCCGCACGGCACACCTATCAAAAAGGCAAGCCCTTAACCTTCGGCCCGCAGGCAACAAAAATGCATATCACCTTCAACCATGCCCCCATTGAGCAGGGATCGACAGGCCAGCAAAAAGGAGCGCTTTTCTCTCTTGTGCTCAGCGCCTGCCGTCTGCAACTGGATCGCTTTCCTGATAAACCCTGTCTTCTTTTGCTGGATGAGTTGTCGGCTCATTTAGACGCTCATCACACCGCTACCGTGCTCAAGCGCATTGAAAACACCCATCTTCAGATGTGGGTCACAGGCACACAGGCCTTGCCTTACCTCCCCCAAGGCGCTCACACCATCGATCTTACCTCGTTTTCTCGTTCTGCGTGAGGCCCACATGCCCACCTTCATTTTGGCCCTGTGCTGATCTTTTCCGGCCTGGACTTTGACACGTCAGGCGTTAAAAAAAATCACGGCTGTGCTCACCCCCAAAGGGCAAACGCACATGATGCTGGGCGCGGGCCGCCGCTACCCATCCAAAACCCACCATAAATGTCATCAGCGATGTCCCGCCATAAGACATCAAAGGCAACGGAATGCCCACAATGGGCAACACGCCCAGCACCATGCCCACATTCATAAAAATGTGAAAGAAAAACATGGACATCACGCCCACCACCACCAATTTGGTGAACAGGGCGTTGCAGCGAAACGCTGTCCAATACCCATAAACCAAGAGGCCCATGAACAGCACAAACAGCAAGAGCGCCCCCATAAGGCCCCATTCTTCACACAGCAGCGTAAAAATAAAATCGGTCTGCTTTTCGGGCAAAAAATCAAGCTGAGACTGCGTGCCTTGCCCCAATCCTTTACCAAAAACCCCCCCTGAGCCCACGGCAATCTTAGATTGCAGCAAGTGATACCCACCACCTAACGGATCAGAATCAGGGTTAAGAAAGGTGAGGATACGTCGTTTTTGATAGGCCCTTAAAAAGGTCCACGCCACAGGTAAGCTTAAGAGGAACGTGAACCCCCCCGTCACAAACACCCCCCACCATGTGCCGGCCGCAAACAACATGCTCACCCCCACCGCCACGAGGATGAGGGCCGTGCCCAAGTCAGGCTGACGGAGCACCAAAAAAGAGGACGCAACAATAGCCAATACGGGAATCACCAGATTGTCGAGCTTGGGCGCTTTTTCTCCCAGAAAATGAAAATGCGAAGCCACCAACAAAATGAGCGACAGCTTTGTGAGTTCAGACGGTTGAACCTGAAAAAGGTAGAGGTGAATCCACCGCTTCGCGCCCATACCGATAAATCCTAAAAGCTCAACAGCGATCAACAAAGCCAGCGTTAACCCAAAAAGCAACGTGGCGTGGGTAAGCCAAAAACGAAGATCGATATAACTGATCACCACAAAAAGCACAAACCCCACCCCCATATGCACCATTTGTCGCGATGCCCATGGATGCAACCCATTCCCAGCTGAATACAGCATCAACAGGCCCAACGCACACACCGAAAGCAAAAGCAGGCTCAAAATAAAAGGATAGTGGCCGCGCCCAATAAAGCGAAAAAATGGCAGCATAGACATCGTGCATAAAAAGGGTGATCTATAAATAACAGAAAGTCTTTTCTTTTTGCTATATAAAAATCCTTCAACGGGACCACGCCATGCATGAAAGGTGCCTAACCCTTGTGGAAAACGCGTGGTGATCCTTTGCTTTCACCGTCAAAAACTGCTAGCGTGACCCTATGATTGTGTACCTCAAAGGCTCTGTAAAAAAAGCCACGGCTGAAGGCATTGTACTTGACGTACAAGGTGTGGGCTATCTTGCGTTGTGCCCCACGCCCTTAATCCACAAAGCAGGGGCAATGCTGGGTGAGCTGATGGAGCTGTGGTGCGTCATGCAAACCCGTGACGATGCCACCACCCTTTATGGCCTTGAAAGTTTTGAAGCGCGCACCCTGTTTCTTACCATCACACGCATTCCTGGCGTGGGCGGGCGCCTGGCGTTGAACCTTTTCTCACATTTGGGGTTCCAAGGCCTTATAGACGCAGGGGTAAGCGGCGATCATGATGCGTTTCGTCAAGCAGAAGGTGTGGGGCCCAAAATGGCCAGACGCTTATCCTTGGAACTCAAAGGGCAAGAGAAAAAGCTGCTGGAGATGACTGCCGCTTCTGACCCCTTTCATGACGCGTCGGCCTCAGGCGTGCTGACCACCCTTTTGCCTCACCTTCACGATGCGCTCAACGCTTTGGTGGGTCTTGGCTATACCCAGGAAGAAACGCGCCCGCTTGTGACGCATTTGCTTAAAGAAACCCCTGACCTGCCCTTAGAAGCACTTCTGCAAAAAGCCCTGCAACGCTTGGCCACAAAAGTGGGGCGTGCATGACACATCCATCGCTGGCACAGCCCACCTTCACCCCGCTTGATCAAAAGGAAGCACAGCTAAGGCCTTTGGCTTTTGAGGATTTTGTAGGGCAAGCAGCTCTTTGCCGCAACCTCAAAACCTTTATTCAAGCGGCCCACAAAAAAGCGGCGCCTCTGGATCACGTGCTCTTATCGGGGCCGCCAGGTTTGGGAAAAACCACCTTGGGACAAATTATTGCCCACACGCTGGGCACAAAATTTCACATGACATCCGGCGCTGTGATCGCCCGGTCGGGAGAGCTGGCAGCCTTGCTCACCAATCTGGCCCCTCAAGATGTTTTATTTATTGATGAAATTCACCGCCTGAACAAAACCATTGAAGAAGTGCTCTACCCCGCCCTTGAGGACGGCAAGCTTGACCTGATGGTGGGCGAAGGCCCGGCAGCCCGTTCTGTGCGCCTCACCCTCTCTCCTTTCACTCTGGTGGGGGCCACCACACGGCAAGGCCTGTTATCAAGACCTTTACGTGACAGATTCGGCATTGTAGGGCAAATGACATTTTATTCCCCGCAAGACCTCACCAACATCTTGACCCACGCCGCCCATAAGCTGGACACATCCTTTGACGGTGAGGCCGCTCTCTATTTGGCAGAACGGGCGCGCGGCACACCCCGCATTGCCCTCAGGCTGTTGCGACGCGTCCATGATTTTGCTTTGGTGGCAGGGCACTCAACACTCACACAACCATTTCTTGAAAAAGCACTTTGTGAGCTAGGCATCGACAATGAGGGACTCGACACGTTGGATAAACGTTACTTAAGCTATCTCGCGCATCAGTTTGCCGGTGGCCCTGTGGGCATTGAAACTCTGTCTTCCCTTTTGTTTGAGGAAAAACAAACCCTTGAAGATGTGGTGGAGCCTTTTTTAATGCAAAAAGGGTTAATTCAACGCACCCCCCGCGGCCGTACCCTCACCGATGCAGGCTATCGCCACCTTAATCTGTCCCCACCCATGCAGGAAGATAGCTTATGACGGTGTGGGCAGCATTGATCAAAACCTTTGTGACGAAAAGCCTGCGTGCTTTGGCGTGGTTTACCAAAACCTTGGGCAGTGTTGTCGTAGCCTTGGCTATTGCCTCTTATCATCCCCATGACCCCACCCCTAACATGGCCACCCAAGGAGAAACGCTCAATTTGTTGGGCCCCTGGGGCGCCCTTATGGCAGATATGTTCATACAAACCATGGGGTGGGCCACCTATGTGTTAGCAACCCTGTGGCTGTTGTGGACCCTTCAACGTCTTATCAGGGCCGCTGTCTACCCCCCTTTTCTCAGGTGGGCGGCTTTGATGGCCATGATTGCAAGCCTCACATGGTTGAGCGCTTCCCAAAAGGCCTTTGCTGGCGGCGTGTTGGGTGAATGGATGATCCATCTCTGTCCCCCGGATATCTGGATAATCAGGTTATTGATGATGGCCATCACCCTTATCTCTGGCGTGTATGTGGTGTCATTGCGTATGAGGCATCTTGAACGGGCGTTCACCCATATGCGCGTGCTTTATGACTTTATGGGAGTCATCTTAACACATTATGGGAAAAAAATGTGGGGGGTGCTCAAGACCTGGAAAAACCATCTTTCGTTGTTGATTGAGACATACATTCACGTTTCCCCCCCTCCCAGCATCACAGAGAATGTGGCACCTTCAGCTCTTAGCGAACCTACCCCTTCCTTATCTGAAGTGCGCGAAACAGCGCCGCCCCCCAAGGCCACGGTTTTGCCTCATACCCCCCCCAAAACCCGTGAACCAAGCCTTAAGAAGGAGGAGCCGGAAGAAACACTCTCGCTTTCTGACTCTTTTTTGGCCATTAAAAAGCGTCATCATGGATCTGACCCTGCGCCCTGTGTGCCCCATGCAGATAACCTCCCCTCTTTAGATTTACTACATGATGCCGCGGCCCACTTAACGCCCCCCCCTGCCACAGAGCTTGAAGAACAGGTCAAAGCCTTGATGGGCGTTTTGAAGGATTTTGGCATTGCAGGACAAATTCAAAAAGCGCGACCGGGCCCTGTGGTGACGCTTTATGAACTTGAGCTCGCGCCAGGCATCAAATCGTCACGGGTTGTGAGTTTGGCTGACGACATTGCCCGCTCTATGAGCGCCCTGGCCACACGCGTGTCTGTGATTCCCGGACGCAACATCATCGGCATTGAGCTGCCAAACAAAGAACGGGAAACCGTTTTTTTGAAAGAGGTGTTGTCACACAAAACCTTTGTCACCAACAAGGCGCGCCTGCCCCTGGCGTTGGGCAAAAACATTGCCGGCGCCCCTGTGACTGTTGATTTGGCGCAAATGCCCCACCTGTTGGTGGCGGGCACCACAGGGTCGGGCAAGTCTGTGGGAATCAACACCATGATTCTCTCCCTTCTGTTTCGTTTACCGCCTGAAAGTTGTCAACTGTTGATGATTGATCCAAAAATGCTCGAACTTTCTGTGTATAACGATATCCCTCACCTCATCACACCCGTGATTGTGGATCCGAAAAAAGCCGTCCAGGCCTTGAAATGGGCAGTGCATGAAATGGAGCAACGCTATAAATCTATGTCAGCCATTGGCGTACGCAACATTGATAGCTATAACAAGAAAATTGAGGAAGCACGCCGGCAAAACAAACGCCTGACACAGCGCGTGAAAACAGGGTTTGATGAAGACGGCATGCCCATTGTGGAAGAACGGGAACTGCCCGAAACGCCTCTGCCTTATATCGTCATTGTGGTGGATGAAATGGCTGACCTGATGCTGGTGGCAGGCAAAGAGATCGAAGGGGCCATCCAGCGGCTGGCTCAGATGGCACGTGCGGCGGGCATTCACTTGATTATGGCGACGCAAAGGCCCTCTGTGGATGTGTTGACGGGCACCATCAAAGCCAACTTTCCCACGCGCCTCAGCTTCCAAGTCACCTCCAAGATTGACAGCCGCACCATTTTAGGCGAACAAGGAGCTGAGCAACTTCTGGGGCGAGGTGATATGTTATATATGCCCCCCGGCGATCGCATGCAACGCGTCCACGGCCCCTTTGTGAGCGATGCTGAAGTTGAAGCGGTGGTATCCTTTCTCAAATCGACGCAGGCCGATCATCCCGCTTCGGTGGTGTTTGCCCCTGACGATTCAGAAAAAGAGATGGGTGGAGACAGCGCTGATGAGAATGACGATCTTTTTCAAGAGGCGGTGAGATTGGTGCTGCGCGACAAAAAGGCCTCAACTAGCTATATCCAGCGACGCTTTCAAATTGGCTATAACAGGGCGGCGCGCCTCATGGAAGACATGGAGGCACAGGGCATTGTCTCGCCCCCAAATCATGCAGGCAAGCGCACCATTTTGAGGGAGGAAAGCGCATGAAACATATGTGGGCCTTAGGTATCATGATGGTGATGTGGGGTTTGCACGCTTTGGCGCCTGCTCAGGCAGCCGTTGTGATGCCGCAGAATATGCGTAAACCCGGGCAGCCGATGCCCGTCTCCTCTCAAGGGCCTTCTCGAGGAAAATCGCCCGCTCAGCGCCCCACACAAAACACGGCACCCCTCCCTGGGCGCCACACACCGTCTGTCAGAAAAGATGCACGCACCCAATGCCTGGCCAGCCTTAACCGCATTCACACCCTGCAGGCCTTGTTTTTTGAAACACAGAAAACGCGGGCCGCGCAAGGCACGGTGGCCCTTAAGCGTCCCCAAAAGGGTGAACAAGGGTTTGGCGCCTTAAGGCTTACCTACACACGCCCGTCATCGCTTGATATTCTCAGCCGCGGACGTACGCTGACCGTGCACAATAAGCAAACCAACACCACAGAGACCCTGCCCGTCACCTCGACACCGCTTTCGCTTATTTTGCGCAAAGAGCTCAAGCTGGGCCATTTTGTGAAAGAACGGTCTTTTGTGCAGGAAGGTGACCAGCTTTTTTGGACCCTGGAAGAGCCCCGTCAAAACCATGGAGGCTATGTCACGCTTATTTTTCATGCCCACAGCTTTGCCTTTGAGGGGTGGCACATTCGTGATGTTTATGGCAACCTCATTAAAGTGCGACTTGGTAATATTTGTCTCAACAAGCCCATTCATCCAAAACAGTTTGCCAACATAGGAGCGACCCGTGCTTTACGATGATGCCAACATCTTTGCGCGCATTTTGCGCCGAGACATCCCTGCCAAGGTAATTTATGAAAATGACGTAGCGCTCTCTTTTTATGATGTGGCGCCTCAGGCTCCTGTGCATGCATTGGTGATTCCTAAAGGCCCTTTTATCTGTGTCTCCCATTTTTTAGCGCAAGCCGCTTCTGAAGAAATCGCAGGGTTTTGGGACGCCGTATCCGAAACTGTAAAAAAGTTGAATCTTACCCCTGACGGCTTTCGTTTGATCACGAATGAGGGCGCCCATGGCGGGCAAGAGGTGCCGCATTTTCATGTGCATATTCTGGGTGGCGCACCGCTTGGGCCCATGCTGCACACACCCTCATGACACACGTGGGGATTTTTGCAGCTCACACGTTTGAAGGCACCTTATTAGCGGCTCAGCTTCCTGGGTCAGTACTTTACAAAACCCATGACGAGATGGCACGCGCCTTTGAAAAAAAGGCATGCTGGGCCACCATCACACTTGATCGTCACGGTGCAACACTCACCACGGCGCTCTCCACGCATGATGTCAAAAAACCGCTGGTCTTGCCCCATGTGCTGTCTATGATTGAGGAAATGGGGACACATGTGAGCAAAAGCTATACCGTGGGTGATTATCTTTTTGATCCTGAAACCCAGCGCCTTATTGGCCCCAGATCCTGCACCTTATCCGCCAAAGAAACGGCTCTTTTGTTGTGCCTTATTCACGCGCCTTCAGGATGTATGCGCCGCGAAGCCTTGCTGAAAAACATTTGGCAATACACCCCCGATTTTGAAACCAAAACCCTTGAAACCCACATCTATCACCTGCGGCAAAAAGTGGAGACGACCCCGTCAAAGCCTCAGGTTCTTCTGAGCACGCCGTTAGGGTATAAAATTCTCGTTGAAAGAACACCAAAAGTGCCTTACAACAAAGACAGTGATAGTGTAAGGACACCTCGTTATGGCCTCTGATTTCTTCTTTGATCCCACGTCTTCGGCAGGAATATTTCTTCTCGTTGCCGCCTTCAGTGCTTTGCTTTACAGCCTGTGGGTCACCCGCAAAATTATGGCCTTGCCCCAAGGGCTGGCCCGCATGAAAGAAATCGCTGGCGCCATTCAAGAGGGAGCTGAGGCCTATTTGCGCCGTCAATACAGAGCCATTGCTGTGGTGGGCGTGTGTGCGGCCCTGCTTCTTTTTTGGTGGCTCAGCGCTGCGGTAGCGGCAGGCTTTGTTTTGGGCGCTGTACTTTCGGGCAGCGCAGGGTATGCCGGCATGTATATCTCAGTCAGGGCCAATGTCCGCACCACAGAATCTGCGCGGTTAGGCTTGGCGGAAGCGCTGAATGTGGCGTTTCAAGCCGGCAGCGTGACGGGTTTTTTGGTGACCGGCCTGGGACTTTTGGGCATTGTGGGTTTCTTTATGCTACTTTCGTCCATGGGCGTTCCCATGCGTCAAACCATAGAAGGATTGATGGGACTCAGCTTTGGGGCTTCGCTCATTTCCATTTTTGCACGCCTTGGCGGCGGGATTTTCACCAAAGGGGCCGACGTGGGCGCCGACCTTGTGGGTAAGATTGAAGCGGGCATTCCTGAAGATGATCCTCGCAACCCGGCTGTCATTGCCGATAACGTGGGTGACAATGTGGGGGACTGTGCTGGCATGGCAGCTGACCTCTTTGAAACCTATGTGGTGACCATCGTGGCCAATATGCAAATCGCCTTTATTCTCTTTCAAAGCTATGCCTATGACATGATGCTTTACCCGCTGCTGTTGGCGGGGGGGTGTATTCTTGGCTCCCTTGTGGGCACAACCTTTGTGCGCCTGGGAAAGAAACGTCACATCATGGGGGCGCTTTACAAGGGCGTGATTGCTACAGGTTTGGTGTCAGCCCTTTTGGGATTCTTTATCACACGCTCATTCCTTGGCCTGGATAGCCTCATTTCTGTGGGTGATCTGCAGGTCACAGGATTAGATATGTTTATGGCCTCGTTGGTGGGCCTGTTGACCACGGGTCTGTTGGTTTGGGTGACCGAATATTACACGTCTACGCACTATCGCCCCGTCAAAAGCATCGCTCTGGCCTCCAAGACAGGGCACGCCACCAACATTATTCAAGGCTTGGCCATTTCGATGGAAGCGTGTGCAATCCCTGTGTTGGTCATTTGTGCGGGCATTTTGTCGGCCTATGCGTATGCGGGCCTTTATGGCATTTCCTTGGCAGCCACCACCATGTTGGCTTTGTCAGGGATGATCATTGCCCTTGACGCCTATGGACCCATCACGGACAACGCGGGCGGCATTGCTGAGATGGCGGGGTTACCCCCTGATGTGCGTAAGGTCACCGATGCCTTGGATGCTGTGGGCAACACCACGAAAGCCGTGACGAAAGGCTATGCCATTGGTTCCGCAGCGCTGGCAGCCATTGTGCTGTTTTCCTCTTATACGGCGGATTTAAAGGTCTATTTGCCTGATCTGGTGCTTGAGTTTCACCTCAGTGATCCTTATGTGCTGGTGGGGTTGTTTGTGGGCGGGCTCCTTCCTTATCTGTTTGGCGCGTTTTGCATGACGGCCGTGGGCAAAGCCGCTGGCGCTGTGGTGGATGAAGTGCGCCGACAGTTTAAAGAGATTCCGGGCATCATGGAAGGCAAGGCCAAACCTGATTATGGGCGGGCTGTGGATATGTTGACCAAATCAGCGATCTACAAGATGATTGTGCCCTCCTTGCTGCCGGTTACCGCGCCTTTTGTGGTGTATTTTGTGATGGCGTCCTTTGCAACACAAAGCCAAGCGTTGCTGGCCGTGGGCGGTACCTTGCTGGGCACCATCATCACAGGCCTGTTTGTGGCTATTTCCATGACATCTGGTGGAGGCGCTTGGGATAACGCCAAGAAATATATTGAAGACGGTCACCATGGCGGCAAGGGCGGCGAAGCACACAAAGCCGCTGTCACGGGCGATACGGTGGGGGATCCTTACAAAGACACCGCCGGACCAGCCATTAACCCCATGATCAAGATCATCAATATTGTGGCCTTATTGTTGCTGGTGTTTTTGGGGCGTTAATGGGGAAAGGGCCTTTGTGAGGCTCAAGCAAAAAAGCCTTTAGGAACGTCTCTCACCTTCCATCATGATGGGAGAGCAGTGCCCCCGAAAAGGACAAGGAGAGGACATGTTGTGCGTCTTCCTTCCGCCTATAAAATATACACCATCGCCCAAGACGTTGTGCAGCCCCCCTGTTCGTCTATCTTGCCTCCCGCTTTGGCGCCTTTTCTTGACTCATATCCACCTTGATTGTGCACACCTTCTTTTTTAAAGCCTCCACCTCACTTTTGTTGGCAGAAAACGACACCCCCAGTGCGACACACAAAAAGGTCCCAGCCACAAAAAGCATGGAGAACGTGAGACACACGCGCTTACCGGCGCTTGCTCACCATATGACCGTGTTCTTGACACACATCAAACAAGCTTGCATGAAGAAACGTGATGAGATGCGCGAGAAACCAGGTAACCACAAAAAAGCAGGAAACAAAACGCCCGCACGTGTCTGCTCACGCACCAAGCGCAAGCTGAAAGAACCCATGGGAACAGCCTACCTTATGAAGCGTTTCGGCAGTAAGTGCCAGCGGCTGAATGTATGATCAACAGCTCGCCAAGGCCCAGAAAACCAAAAGGCCTTCCGGGGGGCAAGCCTACTGAACCAAGATCTCTAAGCTAAACCTTCTAAAGAAAGTTTGACGGAAGGACCCATGGTGGACGACACGTACGCACTTTTGATGTACACCCCCTTCACAGAGGCAGGCTTGGCTTTGACCAGCGCATCCATAAAGGCTTCCATGTTTTGAACCAACACGTCCCCATCAAAGCTGGCTTTCCCAATACCGGCATGGACTACGCCTGTTTTGTCTGTTTTATACTCAATCTGACCACCTTTCGCGGCCTGCACAGCTTTCGCCACATCCATAGTCACAGTGCCTAAACGCGGATTGGGCATCAGCCCCCGCGGCCCCAAAAAACGCCCCAAACGACCCACAAGCGCCATCATGTCAGGCGTGGCAATACAGCGATCAAAATTCGCCTCGCCCTTTTCAATACGTTCCACCAAATTTTCTGCACCCACAATATCAGCGCCGGCTTCTGTGGCTTCTTTGGCTTTATCAGCACGGGCAAACACAGCCACACGCACAGATTTACCCGTACCGCCAGGTAAGTTCACCACACCCCGGGGCGCTTGGCCACTTTTGGTGTCCACCAAAAGCCTCACCGCCACATCCACCGTTTCATCAAATTTGGCTGATGACGTTTTTTTCACAAGGGTCATGCCCTCTTTAAAAGACACAGCGCCATCCACAGATTCAAGGTGTTGACGCATATGACGCATACGCTTTGACATTTATGCACCCTCCGCTATGTTAATGCCCATAGACACCGCAGAGCCACGCACCATCTGATAGGCGGCCTCCGGGGTGTGGGCGTTCATGTCCTGGATTTTCTCCGTCGCAATCTTCTTAATTTGCTCAGGCGTAATCGTGGCCACGGGCTTATCGCGCCCCGTGGCGGAAGAACCTTTTTGAAGACCTAAGGCTTTTTTAATAAAATAACTCGTAGGGGGCTGTTTAAGAATAAAGGTAAACGTGCGGTCTGCATAGGCCGTGATCACCACAGGGATCGGCATACCGGCCTCCATACTTTGCGTCTTGGCGTTGAAAGCCTTACAAAATTCCATAATGTTCAGCCCCTTTTGGCTGAGTGCAGGACCAATGGGGGGTGCTGGATTCGCTTTGCCGGCAGGCACCTGCAGCTTAATCTCACCAATCACTTTCTTTGCCATACTTACGGTCCTTCTGTTTTTTCAATCTGAGAAAAATCTAAATCTACTGGCGTCAGACGCCCAAAAATGGCCACAGACACCTTCACACGCTTTTTGTCTGCATCCACATTTTCTATCAACCCAGAAAACGAAGCAAAAGGCCCATCTGTCACCTGCACATATTCACCCACAGAAAAGTGATGCGCCTCTTTCGAAGCATCTATCATTTTTTCCACAGAGCTAAGCGCCCGCTCGACATCTGTTTTAGATAGAGGTGTGGGTTTTTCTTTGCCGCCCAAAAACCCTGATACATGATGGACGCTGCGCACCAAGTGCCACGTATCATCCCGCAGCATCATGTTCACCAAGATATACCCAGGGTACACAGATTTCGCCACATTCTTTTTAACCCCCCGCTTAACCTCAACTGATTCTTTTTTGGGGGCCACAATGTCAAAGAAGCACTCCGAAAGAGATTCTTTGCCCGCCTTCTCCCATATAGATTGGATGACTTTGTCTTCAAAGCCTGAATGGACATTCACCACATACCACTGAGATGCCTGGGGCTTTGTGTCTTTATTCATCGAATTAACCACTGCACGGCTGAAGAAACAAGGCTATCCACGGCCAAAAAAAACAAAGAAAAAAGAGCCACCATGATGAAAACAAAGATGGTTGTGGTCACCACTTCTTGGCGCGACGGCCACATTACCCGTGATGCCTCAAGCCGCACCTGCCTCACAAAGGTCAACCAGGATGTTTTCGCTTTCTCTGTTGTCATCTTTCTTAACAAACCCCCTCAAATCTGGCAGGAGCGGAGGGACTCGAACCCACAACCACCGGTTTTGGAGACCGGTGCTCTACCAATTGAGCTACGCTCCTAAATTCTCCCAACATGGTCTTAAGGCGCACCTTAACGGAGAGACGGGAAGCACGCTCTGTCCTATTCATCAAAAACCTTATCTATTCTTACGAAAAATCACCTCAGAACACAAGGGGGGAACGTACTTTTATTCCCAAAAACCCACACGCCGCAGCCCCAAAAGCCGAAAACAAAGGAGTTTTACAAACGCATCGCCAACCCAAAATACCCTTAACGCTTAGATCGTTGAAAACGCTTGCGCGCCTTAGGCTGACCATATTTTTTACGCTCTACCACCCGCGAGTCAAGGGTGAGAAACCCTTCCCTTTTAAGCGCACCGCGCACCTCAGGCTTGTACAGCGCCAAGGCCTTGGATAGGGCATGACGGACAGCGCCGCCTTGACCAAAGGTGCCGCTTCCCTTTACAGTGCACATGACATCAAAACGCCCCACAGCCTCTACAAGGGTTAACGGACGCATCACCAGTGCATGCACCTGCTTGGGAAAATAATCCGCCAAGGATTGGCCATTAATGGTGATATTGCCCTTGCCTGCACAAAGCCACAACCGCGCCACGGCCGTCTTACGCTTACCTGTGGCATAGGCTCGACCCTGCGCATCCAACACAGGGGTGCCCCCTGAAGAGGCATCACCACCACCTGCAGGCGCTTTGCCCACCAATGAGGGTTCGGGTGAAGAAGCCTCCTCGGACGAGGCTTCCAATGATGCTTTGAGTTCGGATAACTCCGTCATACGCTCTGTCATGATTGTTTTTCCTTCAGCTGTTCACCTTGGGTGCCCCTATGAGAAGGACGCACGGCTTTATTTTTTTCATTCATGTCCCCAATGTCCCACAACGCCGGTGCCTGGGCTTCATGAGGGTGCGTTTCCCCCGCATAGATCTTGAGGTTTTTCATTTGTTGACGCCCTAACGGGTTGCGCGAAATCATCCGCTCCACTGCTTTGCGCACCACACGCTCAGGGTTTTTTCCTTCCACAATTTCGGTCATCGTGCGCGACTTAATCCCACCTGGATACCCTGTGTGCCAATGAAACTTTTTTTGATCCCACTTGCTGCCCGTCAAGTGAACTTTGTCAGCATTAATCACCACCACACAATCACCACAGTCCATATGCGGCGTAAACGTAGGCTTATGCTTGCCCCGCAGGCGAAAAGCAATTTGGCTGGCCATACGCCCCAAAACCAAATCCTTCGCATCCACAAGCCACCACGATTTTTCAATGGCAGACGCTTTCAGTGTAAATGTCTTCATATCATTCAATTCCCATCCATTAACACCATAGTGAAAGACCTGCGCGCCCATGTCAACGCCTCTTGCACAAAAGCGCCTTTTCTGATGGTCTATGCGCCCCCAAAAGGGCCTAGCACGCTTTGAAAAACACATCAGCCTCGCGCTGACAGGGGATAAAAAAGGGTTAACGCACAAGAAATCGTGAGAACAATTGACAGTATAGAAAGGTTTTTTGGCTAGCATAGTTCCTTACGTCTCACGCTTATGGAAACCACAGTATGCATCGCCTCACACATCTTCTCTTGTCAGCCGCCGTGCTGTCGGCCTCTCTGACCGCGCCTTTGTATGCAGCCAAAAAGGGGACGTCTTCTGTGCTAGCTGCTGAAACACAACTAAAAAAAGACATTGATGAATGGAAAGCACGCGTGCAAGAAATAATGAAAGGAAGAGATTTCAGTGGCGCCGCTCAGATTTATCGTGACGCAAATGCATTATGCCGAAGGTGCGATACTGCTAAGCGGACAGAGTGGAAAAATGAAATCAGACAAAAAGAAGAAGACCTCAAACAATATCGAGCAAGGGTGAATCAATAATTTTTAGGTAACCAGCAATAGATTAAAAGGCTAAGAAAATGAAAAAAATTGTGTGTGCGCTTATTCTGGGTGGGGCTTTTACAGGTGCCTTGGCTGAAACGCCTTCGGGGATGTATGGCAGCTTGAATGTGGGCGGCATCTATATGAATGGGACACAGAGATTCATGTTTGACTATCCCGGTGCTGATGATTTTTTTCTCTACGGGAGCAACAAAGGAAAAGGGGGGTTTGCACTGGATGCTGTTTTTGGTTCACGCTTTAAAAGTGATGCCTTTCTTTCAGGTGTAGAAGGCTTTATCGGCTACACACCTTGCGAACAAACACTCTCTGGTGCCTTGGGACCCCCAGCAAACATGACAGAAGAAGCAAAAAGTAAGGTTAAAAGGGATCTTGAGTTCGGTATCGTCGGCCTTGTGGGCTTTGATATGCAGGATGTCAACTTGTCGCTCAAACTTGGCTTGGGCGGCGCCCAGTTCACCCATCGCTATAGTGATGAGGACACAGCTGAGATGAAAAAATCAAAGATCTCCCCTTCTTTTATCACAGGTTTGATGCTTGAAATGCCTGTGGCCAAGGATTTGAGTGTGCGCTTTGACTATACTCTATCCTTTCACAAAACTGTCGAGACACGGCTTCAAGAGCCTGACAATCCTGGACTTGACCATGTACAAACCTTTGTGGCACCGAAAGTCCACGCCTTCACCGCGGGGGTGTCGTGGTATTTTTAACCGCTTAACCTAAACACATCTCACACCTGTGGGGCCTTCGCGCGCGTGAGGGCCCTTTTTTTAAAGGCATGCTTAGGTGGCGCGCTTTGAATAGCCGAGGTCTGAAATAAGTGGCCTTAACCCTCACCCCTAACATCCCCACTCTGCGGCATGCCACCCACACCTTCCCTTCCCCACGGCCCTCACTGATAGCCCGCCTGGCCTTATGAATGTGACCTTGCCTCATGAAGCTGCGCCTTTGGGCGCGCCGCACAACATGATAATGAAAAAATATTGACGATATGTCACTTTTTTCTTGACTTATGGATATTTTTCGTGAAAAGTGCCTATGACCTTTCTCCTGGATGATAGGGGGGAAATAACATGCTGCACCCGCATGTGGTTTATAAAGGGTCTCTTTGGGCCCGACATTGGCGCCAGGGGAGTAGGCTTTGGCGCCAACGCTTTTTATCCCACCCACACCTCAATTGTGAAGGAGACACTTATGTCTGAACGCCTTTTTTCATGCCTTGCTGTCTTCATGCTCACCCTTAACACAGCCCACAGCACTGGAGATAACACCCAAAACGTTCTCTTTGAGCCTTATGACAACAATGCACACCTCATACCTGCTAACGCAGCAACATCTCCCCCCACCGATGAAAGAAAGCGGGCTACAAAAGAACAGCTCATAAAGGAGAGAGAGCCACGCCAAAAACAGGGGGATCAAGAAAAAAAGAAATACGAGGAAGAGGTGAAGGCCCTTCAAGCGAAAGTGGCAAACCTTGAAGAACGCCATCAACGAGATCAACGGCAACTTAAAATGCTGAATACCCTGCTCATGCACTGGCAACCAGGAGGCCCCATTCCTTCCCTGACGACCGATGCCCCGAACCTGACAGGGATTGTCACCCGTTGTTTTGTGGGGAACATCAATAATCCCTCAGTGACAGAGCGCTTAGGGGAAGCGATGCAAGATGGAGATCATCTTGCCAACCCACAAGAAAAGAGCCCCTCTTCTCCTTGGGTGACGCCATCGGAAGAGGCTGTTTCGGACGAAAAAGAGGGGTTTGACGCTTTTTATTTTGTGGAAAGACCGGAGAATGGCGACTTGACAACCCATAGACAAGAGGCCCTAGAGGAAGCCTCATGATCAGAAGGCACGTAAGAGAGGGGCGTGCGCCCTAAGAGAGACACAGCCAGAACAGGCTTTAGAGGCGCCTGATGCGCTTTTTTAATCAATAAAAGATAAAAAAATAGCCTGCATCTGACACAAAATAGATCTTTTTTTGCGTCAATGTTTTCATAAAAATAAAATATTTTTTCTATGGTTGACTTTTACACGTAATCACCCCAATAGTGCCACTGTGACATTTTTTGACATAAGGACAATATTTTTATGAAAAGATCCCTTTTGCTCACCACCACCCTTTTCTGCACACTGGGTGTATGCGCTTCATCTCTTTATGCAGCTAGAAACGGAACAACAGAAGCTTGCCAAGACCAAATCAGAGCAAAAGCGACCCAGGCTGAAGAGGCTGCCCCGGTCAACGCAAGTGTGGATGAGGGTGCGTTATCCTCTTTTATGCGTGAGAATGCGGTGCTTGAGTGTTTTCCCATAGACGCACAGACAGACATTGAGGCCGAGCCAGGGATCCTGCGCGAAAAGGTGTTAAGAGTGGCGACAGTGGTTACATTCGGCGCTAATGCTGCGCACATAGGCTTTGAAGATATGGAGCCATCTGAATATGGAGAGCGTCGGGCACAGATAGATAGATTTGTCGGCATGATTGGTAAGGTACGCCCTTTGGTGTATGACTATCACAGGCTATCTGAGGGGCACGTCACAAAGGCGCTCCTTAAGGCGGCCTTTCCTGGGGCCAATGTGGATGATCTTGTGAAGGAAGACTATGCAGTCCCCACCGTGATCATGCCCGGACACCGCGCATGGTTTGAGCCTTTCTTAGAGAAAAACTTCAAAAGAGCTGCAGCCAATTATGCAGAACATGTCATGTCGGTGCACCCCGATCTTGTGTCTGTTTACCACGAAATGATACAGATGCAAACAAGCATGGATGAGCGTGAAGCAATGGGCAAAGAGTATCGAGGGATGGCTGGCTTTATCCAAGCGTTTTACGATCGTTTTGATAGAAACCAAGAGATCAAAGAGCAAGCAGAGCAAGTGATCCCAGGCATTTTTGAGATGTGTAAAGCGTCATACAGCTTGTTAGACGCGTTTAATGAGCAAAACATAGAAAAGTCGTTCCACAACTTCATGGAGAAACACGAACAGATCCTGGCGGCCGCCAAAAAGGAAGTTGATGCTGAGGAAGTGTTCGAAGCCTCTCGTGAACGAAGGGAAAGCATAATGGAACGTTTTGAAGGCGAGATTGAAGAGCGCACTGAGGCCTTTAGCGAAGCTATGCAGGAAAGCAAAGGTGAGAATAGAGAATCATTTAATACCGTGATTAGCAACGGGGGGTTACCGGCAAAAGCTGAACAAGCTGCGCAGGATCTTGTGAACAGCTTCAAAACATATAAAAAAGACATGGAGCCTTCACCTCTGTCTGTCACACCATCGATGGTTTCGTTGGCCAAAATGGAAGATTGTGCCAAAAAATTGATGCACATCAATAAAGAGCTTGACCTTAAGATAGAAGTGCATGACCTCGATGAGGAAGGCGCGTATCTCGATGAGGAAGACGCGTATATCTTCGATTCCTATAGAAGAACGGAGCCGAGTGAAAAGGAAGCAAGGCGTAAAGAGATCATCCCTTACCAGGCTTGGCTTGCTTTTGTTAGGCAGGATATGAAGCTTTTTCAATACCAACCCAAAAAACAACAAACAGAAGAAACAGGAGACGGTAGCGGAGTCACAAGCTGGGTGCCCAATGGTCCTCTTTCTTGGAAAGGCCTTGAGAAGCAGCAGGCATTTTCACCAGAAAGCGTGGCGCATATAGCGAAGCTCATTGAACCATTTTTTCAGAACGTTAACAAAACTTTTTCTGAGATAGGAAAGGAGCTTACGAAGAGGGAAAACGGAAGATCCTTCTTAACGTGGATAAAAGACCCTGAAGTGAAAGCGCTCTTAAGCGCGTCAGCAGCAGAGGTGCCTCCTAAAGAGGCGCTGCCAGAGGCAGATGACGAAGACAAGGCAGGCCCCGCAGAAAATAGTAACGCACAGCCACCGGAAGGCGAGAGCGATTCAGAAAATGTGCGGAGGGATCCTGCAGCAGAACCGGGTAGACTGCAAACCGTGGAAGAAGGTGTGGAGCCCTCCCCCACCCCTGTAAATGACGAAACGGAGAGCGAGAAAGAAGAGTCGTATTGATGGTGGAGCAAGGCCTTTGGGGGCCTTGTTTTGCGTGACGTTACCCAAAGATGGAGGGCGCTTTGTGAGGGCGCCCTTTGTCTTTTCTCCATGGGGGCCACGGGTAAACGATCGCCAAGGCTTCATCACAGCAGGTGTGCCGTCATGGTCAGGCTGTTAGGTGACAGAAAGGTTTCACGGCCAAACCTCATGCATAGCAGGGGCTCATCACAGCCAAGCTTCCATCACCGCAAGGGTTGATTCTGGGCCGCGGGCTTCATAGAATAGAGCCAGGAATCCTCAATGAGCCATGTTATGCCCACACCCCCTGCTTTAGAGACGCCTTCTGTTAAGCCTCGATCTTCAAGGCCCCCTGCAGAAACGCCCTCAAAAAGGCAGCCCTCAAAAACACATTCTGTTTATATTAAAACCTATGGCTGTCAGATGAATGTCTATGACGCCACGCGTATGGCTGATGTGCTCAAAACCGTGGGTTATGAGGTGGCACCCGGACCTGAAGAGGCCGACCTTGTGTTGCTCAACACCTGTCATATTCGTGAAAAGGCTTCAGAAAAAGTGTTCTCTGAATTGGGGCGCTTGCACCAGCTGCAAAAAAAGCGCACACGGCCCATGATGTTGGGCGTGGCTGGGTGTGTTGCCCAGGCTGAGGGCAAAGAAATCCAAAGGCGTGCACCCTATGTCAATCTGGTTTTTGGCCCGCAAACCTATCACCTGTTGCCCTCTATGCTCAAAGAGGTGGAAGCCCATGGCCCGTCTCATAAAGTGTTGATGCTGGATTTTCCTTCCACCTCTAAATTTGATTTTCTGCCTGAAGAAACCCTGGATAAAGGCCCTGTGTCGTTTCTGACCATTCAGGAGGGGTGCGACAAATTCTGCACCTATTGCGTGGTGCCCTACACCCGCGGCATCGAAGTGTCGCGGCCTGTGGATGATGTGATGGCGGAAGCCGTGCGTTTGGTGGAAGGCGGGGCCCAGGAAATTGTGGTGCTGGGGCAAAACGTCAGCGCCTATCACGGCCAGGGACCTGAAGGCACCCATTATGGGTTGGGCGACTTGCTGCGGGGCTTGGCGATGCGCCTTGAAAAGGCCGGGCTGAAGCGGCTGCGTTACACCACCTCCCACCCACGCGACACGCAAAGCGATTTGATCAAAGCCCATGGTGAGCTGGACATGCTGATGCCCTTTTTGCACCTGCCCGTTCAATCAGGCTCAGACCGGGTGCTGAAAGCCATGAACCGGCAACACCCCCGGGCACGTTATCTTGATGTGATTCAGCGTTTTCGCCAGGCACGCCCCGATATCGCGCTGTCGTCAGATTTTATTGTGGGCTTTCCCGGTGAAACAGAGGAAGATTTTGAAGACACCCTTTCTCTCGTGCGTGAGGTTGGCTATGCCCAGGCCTATTCGTTTAAGTATAGCCCGCGGCCAGGCACCCCCGGCGCGTTGCGGGAGGATCAAATCCCTGAAGAGGTGAAGGCCGAACGCCTGGCACGCCTGCAAGCCTTGTTGAACGCGCAGCAGCTTGCGTTTAATCAGAGGTTTGAAGGTCAAACGGTGGAGGTGTTGATTGAGCGTCAAGGACGCCTGCCCCACCAATGGATCGGCCGCACACCGTATATGCAGTCTGTGCACATCACCACCGAAGGGCTGCACAAGGGCGCCATGGTGAAGGCCCACATCACCAAAGGACTGGCCAATAGCCTTGAAGGCACATGGGTGAGGCACGCCGCCTAACCCCATGGTCATGGAAAAAATAGCGGGGTTTCCTTCAGGCACAGAGGTGTTTTGGCTGATAGACCGCCTCGCCTCTCTCCCGGCAGCCCACACTGAGCGTGATCCACACACACCCTTGCCCACCTGGATTCATGTAGCGGAAACAGATGACGCATGCGCGCACACACAGGCCCTATTTGCCACGCTGGCGCCCCAGGTGCCCTCTGTGCATCTGCCCAGCTTAGGTGCACTGGACACCACGCTGCCCCTGCCACTGGAGAGCTTGTTGCCGTATGGCGAAGCTTTTGCCCCACACACAGCTCATCCCTTGTCTGTAACCGCGCAGCTCATTGTGTGCACACCTTCTGTATTGCGCCGCTCATTGGGCCAGGCCCTGATCAAGCCACGCTGCCTCACGGTGAGTGTAGGGCTCACCTACGACAAGCTGTTAACGGCACTGCCTTCCTTAGGCTATCGCCGCACCGATGTGGCGCATAGGCCCGGTGATTATGCCGTGCGCGGCAGTTTGATTGACATCTTCCCCCCACAAGGTCAGCCCAAACGCATTGACTTTTTCGGTGATGATATTGACACGATCACCTCGTTTGATCCGCTCTCCCAAAGGCGCACAGACGCGTGCAATGCCTTTACCCTTGCCCCGGCTCATCCCTTTTGCGGCGCTGAAGATAAGGACCCTCACGCGCACGACAATCCTGCGTGCAAAGACCATCTTACATCGCTGATCGCTGCCATCGATCACAGCGTGCCAGCCGATCTTGTGCGTATGTGGCCCCTTGTGGACACCCCGCTCTTGTGGCCGCGCCATCTTCCTGTGTTGGGTCTGAGTTTGGCTTCACCTCAGTGCCTTGACGCGCCTCTCACAGATGAAACCCGTTACGCCGCAAGCGCCCTGCTAGCCGCACTGCCTGGGCAACTCTCCTTAGCGGATCTGTGGTATGACGGCCCCTTAGAAACCCTGGTGACAAATGCGCCAACTTATTGTTTGACCCCCCACGCAGCCTTAATGAAGGTGCGGCTTCTGCCACCCTTAGGTTTTAAAACCACCATGCGTACACAAGAGGCCCTGGACACGTTGCTCACGCACAGCCAAACCAAACGCCTGTTGCTCACCGCCCACACAGATCAAGGATGCGCCCGCTGGGCCACGTTTCTCAAAGCCCATAACCAAGCCTTTCAGCGCGTCTCGTCATGGGAAACCTTTTGTGCCCTTTCCCGCAAAAAATGGGGATTGCTTCAGACGCCGCTAACCCACAACCTGACAGGCGATGATTGGTGCCTCATCACCGAAAAAGGATTTTGGCCCACCCCGCTGAAAAAGACCCGCAAAGCCAAACGGGGCGATCTTGTGTTGTCTGATTTTGCTGCCCTTCACACAGGGGATTATGTCACCCACGAAAACCATGGCATCGGCCGCTATGAAGGCCTGGAAACCCTCACGGTGAACGGCGTGTCCCATGATTGCCTCAAGCTCAGCTATGCCGAAGGGGACCGTTTGTTTGTGCCGGTGGAAAACATGCGCGCTGTGATGCGTTATGGCGCCGAGGCGTCTCACCCGCCCCTGGATCGCTTGGGCTCTCACGTGTGGCACAACCGCAAAGCGCGCGCCGCCAAAAAGGCGGCAGAGGTGGCTGAATATCTCCTCACCACCGCAGCCCAAAGAAGCCTGTGCACCACAAAAGGGTTGTCTCTTGATGACCCGACGCCTCTGCAGCGTTTTGAGGAAGGCTTTCCCTTCCTAGCCACGCAAGATCAACAACAAGCCATTGACGACACCCTCAAAGATCTAGCCCGCCCTGTGCCCATGGATCGTCTTGTGTGCGGCGATGTGGGGTTTGGCAAAACCGAGGTGGCCTTAAGGGCCGCGTTTATGGCCGCCTCTTCCGGCATGCAAGTCGCTGTGGTGGTGCCCACCACCCTGTTGGCCCGTCAACATGCGCGCAATTTTGAGCGCCGCTTTGCCCAGACAGGGTTTTCGGTGGGTCAGCTCTCCCGCCTTGTCTCCCCGCGCGAGGCAGCACGCGTCAAAAAAGAGCTGGCCGAGGGGCGCCTTGATATTGTGGTGGCCACCCACGCGCTGTTGTCAGACACCGTGACGTTTCGGCGCCTGGGGCTTTTGATTATTGATGAGGAACAACATTTTGGGGTGGCGCACAAGGAAAAGCTCAAAACCCTCAAGGCCAATCTCCACGTGCTGACCCTCACTGCCACGCCCATCCCGCGCACCTTGAATATGGCCCTGTCTGACATCAAATCTCTCAGCCTCATCACCACCCCCCCTGCTGACCGCAAGGCCGTGCAAACCACTGTGGCCACGTTTGCCCCCAAGATGCTGAAAGAAATTTTATCCCATGAAAAAAAGCGAGACGGGCAAAGTTTTGTCATTTGCCCCCGCATTGCCCACATTCAAAAACTGGCTGCCCTCATCCAAGATTTTGATCCCCCGCTGCGGCTGGGCATCGCCCATGGCGAGCTGTCTCGCAGTGCCCTTGAATCGGTGATGAAAGATTTTGAAGATGGCGCCTTTGACATCTTGCTCTCCACCAACATTGTGGAATCAGGCATTGATATCGAACGGGTCAACACCTTGGCCATCTATCGCGCCGATTTGTTTGGCTTGGCCAACCTCTACCAGCTGCGCGGGCGCGTGGGGCGCGGGAAAACCCAAGGTCTGGCCTATCTGTTTCTTGATGAACACAAACAGACCACACCCACCGCCCAAAAACGGCTGGAGATCATGCAATCCCTTGATTACCTTGGAGCTGGTTTTGCGGTGGCCAGCCATGATATGGACATTCGCGGCACCGGCAACCTTGTGGGCGAAGAACAATCGGGGCACATCCGTGAGGTGGGCGTGTCTTATTATCAAAAACTCTTATGTGACGCCATTGCGGCTTTAAAAAAAGACGATGCACCCCACGATCGGCAGCCCCCTGCCAAGGAAGAGCCAAAAGTGTCGTTCCCTCGCTCTGTGCTCTTGCCGCCTTCGTATGTGGCATCCTTAGATGTGCGCTTGGGGCTCTATGGCCGCCTGGCCGGCCTTGAGGGGCTTGATGAGGTGGATGATATGGGCGAAGAGTGGCGCGACCGTTTCGGCCCTGTGCCAGAAGAAGCCCGCAACCTGTTGGTGGTGACCAAGCTCAAAATTGCAGCCCGGCGCGCCTGGGTCACCAAAGTGGAGATGGGCCAAGAGAGCACGGCGCTCAGCTTTTTGTCTCCGTTCCCCTATCCTGAGCGTCTTTTAGGTTGGATTCGTACAGGGCCTTTTATGGGCAAACTCACTTCAGACCAGCGCTGGGTGCTGCCCATTCATGGAGACCTCGATCGCCACATCCACGATCTTCACCGCCTGTTGGCCCACATTGCGGGGTTTGGCGCAGCGTCTTAACCGTTGTCTGCACTTGTTCTGAACCTCACCCCCCTAAAATAAAGCGAACCCCAGGCATAAAAAAACGCAAAGGGCCTTTATAAGCCCCGTGCGTTCACGGTTACCACCTCCAAGAGGGACGGCAAGAATCAGCTCGCAGCTTTTTCTTTGGCAGTCGCAATCTCAGCTTTCATGGCGCGCAAGGCATCCATCATGGGAAGTGTGATTTTCTGTGTAATAAACTCGGATGTTTCCAAACGGCAGTTTTTCAACCGTGCATAAAGTGTGCGGTCGTATGGGCTCATGACGACACTATTCTCGGAAAAGAGGAGCGCTTCTGTGATGTCCACAAATCCTGACCCCCGAGTGGACTCACATGCATGTTCCCTCAGGTGGTCCAGCAAATAAGCATCTTTATGACCGGAAGGCGCTTTGACAGGAAATATGCGCTTATCATGAGGAATGAACTCTTCTATGTCCTTAAGATCATTGTTGGCAGGGAGTGTAAAAGCATCGGGGTTCTTTTCCAGAGATAATCCCAAATTGGCAATAAAAGCTGGCAAAGATGCTAATGATTTCATCTGAAAATCACGCACCAGACACACTTGTTTTGACCAGAAAGATGCTTTTGCTTCTTGTGCAATCCATGCTAATGATTGGTTCACATAAATCTCACTGGTCTTTTGCTCTTCAGGCGTTTCCTGAATAAGGTTCAGCCTTTCTTTAGTCAGCTTTTCATTGCCACCAACACCGTGAAGGCTTTCTATCTCCTTTGCCACAGCTTCGGTTTGAGGCAGAACTTCTTCGACAAGCTTGTCTAAGGGTTTAGAAATTTTAGGAACCACATATTTTGCGGTGAGGGAATCATCGGGCACATCAACGCCGTGAAAGTCCACAGCCTTGGCCTGAACGGCGCCCAAGGCCACGGTGCATAAACACACCAAGGTTTTGACAGAGAACTTCATAAATATACCTCTTTGCGATAAAAAATGTTTGACATATTGTCACACTGCAAGTCTTTATGGGCATATCTTTTTGCTTTTGCAAGGTTTTTTAAGAAAAAATGCTTTTTTTATATTTTGTGTCACGCAACAATGGTGTGTTCCACAGTGGATGTAAGATATCTCTCCACGCCTCGTTCATATCCCCGACACGGCGGCCCAGACAAGGCAAAAAGCGCGGGCAGACTTTGCCCATAGCCAACAGTTGATTTTTCGGGTAAAACTGAGGAAAGATCATCCATACCTTCTTTTGGCGTTGCGCTGGCTATGACTCCCTCTTCAGAAAAAACCTATGGTGCCCATTCGATTAAAGTCTTGCGGGGGCTGGCGGCCGTGCGCAAACGCCCGGGCATGTATATCGGCAACACCGAAGATGGCTCGGGCCTGCATCACATGGTGTATGAGGTGGTGGACAACGCGGTGGATGAGGCGCTGGCCGGTCATTGCACACGCATTCATGTGACGCTTCACCCCAATGGCTCTGTCACGGTAAAAGATGACGGCCGCGGCGTGCCTGTGGACATTCATGCGGAAGAAGGCGTGTCCGCGGCCCAGGTGATCATGACCCACCTACATGCAGGGGGTAAGTTTGACGAAAACAGCTATAAGGTGTCAGGCGGGCTGCACGGCGTGGGTGTGTCGGTGGTCAACGCGCTGTCCACGTGGCTGGAGATGCGCATTTGGCGGGCCGGCAAAGAACATGTTATACGATTTGAAAACGGTGAGCCCGTGGCCCCGTTGGCGGTGGTGGGCGATGCGGAACCGGGGCAAACCGGCACACAAGTCACCTTTTTGCCTTCGCCCAAGACCTTTCAGATTACCAAATTTTCTTTTGACACCTTAGAAAATCGCTTTCGCGAGCTTGCGTTTTTGAACCCCGGCATCACCATTGTGCTGACGGATAAGCGGGATGAGCCTAAGGAAAGCACCCTGCATTATGAGGGCGGTGTGGCCTCGTTTGTGGCCTATCTGAATCGCGCGCGCACGGCCCTGCACACCCCCTGCATCCATCTTCATGGGGTGAAGGACGATATTGTGCTGGATGTGGCTATGGAATGGACCGACACCTACCATGAAAGCCTCTTGTGCTTTACCAACAACATTCCCCAGCGTGACGGCGGCACCCACTTGTCAGGGCTTAAGGCATCTCTTACCCGGGTGGTGGGTGGCTTTGTGGCCAAAAGCAATATTCCTAAAAAAGACAAGGTGGCCACCACGGGCGAAGATGTGCGCGAAGGGCTGACGTGCGTGTTGTCGGTAAAGGTGCCGGATCCGAAATTTTCGTCTCAGACCAAAGACAAGTTGGTGTCTTCTGAGGTGCGCAGCGTGGTAGAACAACTGGTGACCGAAAAGCTGGAGCAATGGTTTGAAGAAAACCCCGTTGAGGCCAAAAAAATCATCACCCGCGTGTTTGATGCGGCCCTGGCCCGAGAAGCGGCCCGCAAAGCCCGCGAGCTAACACGCCGAAAAGGCGCGCTCGATATTGCCTCTCTTCCCGGAAAATTGGCAGATTGTAGCGAAAAAGACCCCGCCAAAACAGAGTTGTTCGTGGTGGAGGGAGATAGCGCCGGTGGCCCGGCCAAACAAGCCCGCACGCGACAAACCCAAGCCATTTTACCCTTAAGAGGCAAGGTGCTCAATGTGGAGCGCGTACGCTTTGATCGCATGCTCAGCTCAGAACAAATTGGCACCCTCATCACGGCCCTGGGCACCAGCATTGGCTCGGACGAATTTAACCCTGACAAGGTGCGTTATCATAAAATTATCTTGATGACAGATGCCGACGTGGATGGCAGCCATATCCGCACCTTGCTTCTTACGTTTTTTTTCCGGCACATGCGTCCGCTGATTGAGCGCGGCTATCTTTATATTGCCCAGCCCCCCCTTTATGGCATCAAGCGGGGCAATAAGGTCATCTATGCCAAAAATGACAAAGAGCTGGAAACCTTTTTGGTGAACCATGCCCTGGAGGATCTGCGGCTCATCACCCATGACGGGGGGCATATTGTGGGCCAGGATTTGAGAGCGTGGCTTGACAAGGCGGCCCGCTTTTCACAAACCCTTGATAATCTGAAGGGCTCGTTTGGCTCTGAAGCTGTCTTGGCGCAAGCTGTTTTCGTGCCGTCCTTCACCCTGGAGGCGTTTCAACAAGATCCCAGCGCGTTGGGTGAAGCGCTGGTGGCGCGTTTTTCAAAAAACCTGTCGGGTCAATGGTCTTTTTCCTTTGATGCGCCGTTGCGTCGTTTGGTGATGGTGCGTCTCTTGCAAGGTGTGCGCGAAGAATATGTGTTTGATGAATCGTTGCTTGAAAAAAGCGATACCCAGCTGTTAACCACCCTGGCCCAGGAATTGGGGGAACTTTTCATAGATGCCCCCACCCTTGTTCATAAAAAAGAAGAACGTGTGATGAACAATCCTTATGATTTGTGGCAACGTGTGCTTGCCTTGGGGCGACATGGCTATCATATTCAGCGTTACAAAGGGCTTGGTGAAATGCAAACCGAAGAATTATGGACCACCACCATGGACCCTGATTCACGTGTGCTTTTACAGGTCAATATTGATCACATGGACAACGCCCATGAAACATTTTCTGTGCTCATGGGGGATGCGGTCGAGCCCAGGCGGGAGTTTATTCAGAAAAATGCATTTAAGGTTTCAAGTCTTGACACCTAAGGGTGAGACCTTGGTTTGGTTTGGTTTGAGAGTGTATTCTGTGTATGTCTTATAGACGTTCTTCACAAAAACATACGCGGTCCTCTTTTGTGGGGCGCATGATGTTTTCTTTTCTAGAGGCACTCAAACGCCTGACGCGTTTTTTCCTTGTAATGATGATTGTGGGTCTTTTTGCGGGCATCACCATCATTTGGTATTTCTCTCGAGACTTACCCCGCATTGACGAGCTATTTCATTCTTATCGCAGACCTTGCATCCGCATCTTTGATAAAGATAACACCTTGCTGGCCACCTATGGCGATGTTTATGGCGACATGATCTCTGTCAACGATTTGCCCGAACATGTCAGCCATGCCCTTATGGCCGTGGAAGATAAACGCTTTTATTCACACTTTGGGATCGATTTTACCGGCATCTTGCGGGCCTTTTGGACCAACTATCAATCAGGGCGCGTGGTGCAAGGTGGTAGCACCATCACCCAGCAGCTGGGCAAAAATATTCTGCAAGCCCACAAAATTTATGGCCCCACCGACAGATCCCTGCGCCGGAAAATTCAAGAAACCATTCTGGCCCTGTTGTTGGAAACAAAGCTCACCAAAACACAGATCATGACGCTCTATCTCAACCGTGTTTATTTTGGAGCTGGCGCTTTTGGCGTGGACGCGGCTGCCAAACGCTATTTTGGTCGCTCAGCTAAAACGCTGACATTATATGAATCGGCTATGCTCATGGGCCTGTTGAAGGCGCCATCTCGTTACTCGCCTGCACAAAACCCCCATAAATCAGAAAACAGAACACGACAAGTGCTGCTCAAAATGGTCGAGGCCGGTTTTATCAACGAAGCTGGCATGAAAACCGCGCTCCTGATGGCCTCACCGCCGCCCGATGTGACAAACACAAGCTCAATACACTATTTCACAGATTGGGTGGTGGATCATTTGCGTGACGTGGTGTCACTTAACCAAGATCTCAATGTATGGACCACCATTGATTTAAAGCTGCAAGCGTTGGCGGAAAAAACCATGCAGGACACGATGAAAAAATGGGGCAAGAAATGGGGCGCTGACCAAATGGCCTTGCTGTCTATCACGCCCGATGGTGCGGTCAAAGCGATGCTCGGCGGCATGGATTATGCAAAAACAAAATTCAACCGCGTCACGCAAGCTTTGCGACAGCCGGGCTCTTTATTTAAGTTCTTCACATATCTCACGGCCCTGAAAGAAGGGTTGGCGCCCGATCACCACATCAGTGATGGCCCTGTCTCCGTGGGCCACTGGTCACCTAAAAACTATCGCTACACAGCCCAAGGCATGGTCACATTACGCGATGGATTTGCCAAATCTATTAATACCATGGCCGTGCGTCTGGCCATGATGCTGGGGATCACGCGCGTCATCGAAACAGCCCGGCTTTTGGGTGTGACCTCACCCATTCCGCACAACCTCTCTATTGCGTTGGGCAGCAGTGAAATGACCCTTCTCGAGCTTACGGGGGCCTTTGCCACCATTGCTAACCAAGGTTTACCGGCCCAACCGTATGGCATTCAAAAAATCACCGACCGACAAGGGCACGTGCTTTATCAACACCAACGTCCACGCATTCCGATTTTGGCGCCCTCACTGGTAGATGATATGACTGACCTACTTGTCAGGGTAGTCACGAACGGCACAGGCCGGCGCACCCAACTGGATCGTCCCTCAGCGTGCAAAACGGGGACATCTCAAAATTACCGTGACCTGTGGCTGATTGGGTTTACCCCTGAACTTGTCACCGGCACTTGGACAGGGCGTGATTCAGATCAGCCTATGAACCGTCAGGGTGGCGGCAGCCCCTCAAGCCATTTGTGGCGTGAATTTATGAAGGCAGCCTTGGCCAAAACACCCAAACGCGTGTTTAAAAATATGCATGACGATCAGGGGCCTGTTGAAACCATTGCAGCCGATGCCTCTGCTGTTAGCCGCCCTGATCAACCCCAACAGCACAACAAAACCCTTGACGATTTGTTGAACCAAAGCGCGTTACGTGCCCCAGCACGCACCCCACCCAAAGCGCCACCTGCTTCATCAGATCAAAGTGAATTTGGGGGGTGGGAAACACCTTCTGCGAGCAGCGAGCGCTCAGATGAAGATGTCACACATTTCGATGCCATCGGTCATATCCTAGAAAAATAAGGAAAGCAGCCGCCGGACGCTTTGGACGTTATCTCTTTTCACCCTACACAAGGGCGTGCTGCCTCTAGACGCGCTATGGGTTAGGTTGTGTGCTTCGCGCTTAACGTGATATTTGAATAAATCACAACCCCCAATGTGAAAGCATGATGAACCATGGGCGACAGACTGCTTTGAAAGTCAAATACACCTACGCTACTCTTAGCTCTGGAAGAAAACCCGGGATAGACCGACGCGCTATAGGTTGCACGCACACCTAGTGTTTTCCAATTTTTCTCTAGCCCAATGCCCCCCGCAAAACCCACACAATGTTTTTCATCAAGGCCACGATCCAAAAGCCCTACATGAAAAATTTGTATTTTCTGTTGAAGGTGCACCCATGATACACCCGCTTTGACAAAGGGGTTGCCCCATGGCAACACATACCCCCAGCGCCCCTCTAAACTTACATGCTGCCTTTGCTTTAAGTTGCAAACAACTGTCATAGCGCCATCTTCTGTCTTTTGAGAAATGCGATGAGAGCTTGGGTAAACATTCCACCCTAACTCCACACCCAGAACGTTGGCCCTCCACCCATCTTGATAGCCAACCACAGCCTGGACCAAAGCAGATTTTCTTAACTCATGATGGCAGAATGTTTCTTGTCCACCGTTCACCATCATCGTGTGTTTTGCCATCAACCCACTCATACCACCTGCAACTCCTGTGTAAAATCCTTTAGGAGTCAAGGGTTTTTCGTACAGACCCCACAGAGGCCCACCTAAGATACACCAGGTGCTTAATGCCATCAAAACTAGCTTCATCATCACCATCCTTTTCCTTTTTTTCAACACACAAAGAGGCATCCCCTCAAGAAAGCCAGAAAAATCAACCTTAATCCCAGTCATCATCAGTGACGTTTCCTGAGTCTGAATCTGATGAGTCACTGTCAGATACTTCAAAAGCAAAACGCCTCTGTAAAATAGTGGCGATACCAACACTGTCGTACTCATCAGAAGATCTTCTTGCCTCTGACGTTCCAGGACGAGGAATAAGATTTCCACTATCATCCCTTGTACTACGCAAACTCCCTCCACTATTTCGGAATGACGTGATTTCCTGTAAAAGCTGGCTTCTTGGGTCACCGTTTTGAGCCTGCCGCTGTGGGGGTACAACCACAGAGGCTACATTTTGTTGTTGTGACTGATTCCCACCGGGTTCCTGAGACATCGGTGGCGGTGGTGGTGGGGGCGGTGGTGGTGGGGGCGGTGGTGGTGTTATAACCACAGAGGCTGCATTTTGCTGTTGTGACTGATCCACACCGGGTGCATGGTGCAGCGGTGGGGGTGGCGTTAGATTGTAAGGTGTGGTGACAGGAGTACCCTCTTCTGTGATTGGCGGTGGGGGCGGATAGTTTGGCGTGGAAAGATCCATCTCTTCTGTGATTGGCGTTGGGGGCGGATAGTTTGGCGTGGAAAGATCCATGCTTATATCACATGGTCGACTGCTGGAGAAAACACACGTCAACGCTAACGTTTGAGGACGGGCTCGAGGTGAAGCATGAGAACCTGCTGTCGTCAACATGCTGGCCGCACGCTGGTGTTCCTCACCAACCTCTAAAGAAATTGGTGCTTCTCTATGCAGTGGTTCTTCT